>DASWDH010000458.1:0-13127 GCA_036395495.1 Polyangiaceae bacterium | reverse complement strand
CGGTCGGCTTCGCCCCCGGCCGACTCCGAAATCGACCCAGGCGCGATGATGGTGGGAGAGCCTTCGGCGATAGGCTTGCCCGCGCGTGCGGGCAGCCAGCGCGAGCCGGCGGCCCCACCCGCTCGACCTCTCACGTCGTCGTTGCCTCTGCTCGCAGCCGGGGCACCCCCTGCCATGGTCGCGAACGTGCCCCGGATCGTGCTCGGCTCGCCGACCGTATCGGGCGGGATTCTGCCGGCGATCGATCGCCCGCTCGGTCGCCTCAAAGCCGGCATCCTCGCGTGTTACGCGCGCTCGCTCGACGAGCATCCGCCGGAACGCTCGGCGATCTCGCTGCGTCTGGCCGTCAGCACCAATGGGAGCGTGAGATCGGTCACCGCCGAGCGCGTCTCGGCGCTCGATCCCGCCGTCGTGGAGTGCATCGTGCGACGCGCCGAGGTGGCTACGTTTCCCGCGCCGGTGGGAGAGCCGGCCGAAATTCTCTTGCCGATGACGCTGCACCCGACCACCGTTCGGCGATCCGAGCCGCCCTGAACAGGTCACCGCGGGTGCGCTTCGGACGCCACGAGAGGCCGCAGCTCCACCAAGGCCTTGCCATCATGAACGATGCCGAGCTCCTCCGCGGCGCGCCGCGATAAGTCGATCACGCGATTGCCGCCGCCATAGGGGCCACGATCATTGATGCGGACGACGACGCTTCGGCCATCGCTTCGGCGGACCTCCACCATCGTCCCGAAGGGAAGCTGACGATGCGCCGCCGTCAGCAACTGCGGATCGTACCTTTCGCCGCTGGCCGTGCGCCGACCGGTGAAGCGTTTGGCATAGAACGTCGCGAACCCGGTTTGGCGGGCGGGCTCGGGGATCGCTGCCGGCGCCGGCGTAGGGGGAGGCGAGGCAGGCACCAGCGGCGCGGGTCTACGCTCGCCGACACAGCTCGAGACCACGAATACGGCGACAGCGAAAGCGTTGTTGATGTCCGGCCGCAAACGCACCGTTCCCGAGCCTACCACGAGCCTCTGCGGCACAATGCGCGCCGAGAACTTCGGGGATCGAGAAGGCTCCGACTAAGCTCACATCTTGTCGCGTGGGCACGGCGTTCGGCCGAGCTTCCCGAACGCCACGCCCTCTCCCTCACGATGCGCACCTTTCTCTCCCGTACAGCAGCCCTCGTTCTCGTTTCTTCGATGAGCTGCTCCAAAGTCAGACGGGGCAACTCGTCCGAGCTGGCCGCGCCCTCCGACGCGGCAGCGTCGGGCCTGAAAGTGGGCGACCGGATCGTGGTGGAGAGCACGACCGCAACGTTCGTCGAGGGCACCGTGATCGCCATCTCGCGCGACCGCGCGCGCGTGCAACTGGCGTCAAGCGGAGAGGTGCTCGAACAACTTTTGTCGGACATTTATGTGCCTTCGTCGAACGATGTCCCCCCCTCCTTGCCGGTCACGGCTCAGCCTGCCGCAGCCGATGCGAGACCGCAAGGTGACCCCCACCCCTTGCGTGCAGGGAGTTTTGCCGTTTGCCATATGCCCGACTCCCGTTGGCGGGGATGCCGAATCGAGAGCCTGAGCACACCGTCCACCTCCTCGGTACGCGTCATCGACGATGACGCCGCGACGGCCGAGTTGCCGTGGCACGAGATTCTCGCCCCGACGCCGGTCACCGAGCTCAACGTGCGGCAACGCTTCGATCGCAATGCCAAGAGGCGCATGTTTCGCGAAGGTGCGAAGCTCGCCGGTCGGCCGCGGGTCCCGAGCAATTGGCGCCCGGAGTTCAACCAGCGCGTCATCGCCGAGCGAGACGGCGCTTGGGTGGGGGCACAGGTGAAAGGCGTCCGTAATGGTGCCGTTCGCCTCCAGTGGGATTCCGACCATCGCGTCTCGGATGCGGCTCCCAACGAAGTGGCTCCCGAGCCTCCCATCGACTTCGCACCAACGGTCGGCACCTACGTTCTCACGCGGCCCTCCGCCGGTGCGCACACCTGGTCGGTGATGCGTGTGGAAGCCGCCGGAGCCATGAACCTGACCCTGTCCGACGAATTCGGCGATCGGCGCGAAGTGGCAACCCGCGATGTCGTACCGCTCGACCGCGGCCGCCACTGAGGTAGCCCGATCACGGTGGGGCAACGGGCGCGAGTCGCATCACGACCAACGCGTCCGCTTTGCCGGCAGCCAGGCGGACCTCCCCCCGGATGCTGCGAGCGCGGCCTACGGCGCAGATGCGAGTCACGGCAAGCAGCCGCCCCCTCGCGAGCGCGAATTCCTCGCCGCTTTGCCGGTCGAGCAAACGAAGATCGACTCCCGTCCCTCCTGCGTCGAGAGCCGCGACGACATCACCGCAGCGGCCGTCGGCGAGCTCGACGTCCACGGTTTTGAACGAGCTTGGTTCCAGGGACACTATCTTGATGTCAGCCGCAACGCCCGCCGTCGCGAGCTCAGAACGGTTGTTGAGGGCGGACAGGACCCGTCCGGCGGCCACCGGGTGCGCGATCAGGGCGGCGTGGGCGTTCCGCTCGCGGCGCACCTCGACGGCGAAGGGACCCGCTCGGCTGAGCGCCTCGAGATCGATCCTGCCACGGCCCGCTTTGCCGCAGGCGAAGAGGGTGGGGCCGTCGCCGGCCGTGGCGTTCGCGAGCAAGTTGTTGGACGCATCCCAGACATCCGCGACGATGCCGACCAGAGGCCGCCCGCCGATCACGTCGATACGGACGCATCCATCGGGCAGGCTCAGGGCGTAGCTGAGACGTCGGCCGACTTCGGCGTTACCAGTCGCGACCGTCGCGGCATCCGCATAGCCGAGGGCACGCAACGGCTTCGAGCGCTGCCCACGCTCGCTCGATAGATCCGAGGTCGGCGCGACGCGATAAACGTGGATCGGACCCGCTATCTGCCGCTCGGCGCCGACTGCGCTTCGCGCCAGAATGACGGCGCAGAGCCCCTGGCCTGCGTGCGGCCTGAGTTCGATCGCGACGGGCGTCTGTACCGGCGAGCAGACCACGGCCGTGCGGTCGCGCCCCATCGCCGGGGCGCGCACGAGCACCCGGTCGTCGCCATCCATGATCGACACATCGAGCTGCGCGAACTCCTCGCTCGGAATCACATACACATCCAGGCACCGCCCGGCATCGAGCAACGCAGAAAGCCGGGTCGGCGCACGGGCGTCGGCCTGAACCGCGACCCGCCGGGTTTCCTCCCAGTGAGCTCCGATGATCCGCCGGTGCTGACTGACTTTCTCCTCGAGCCCGGGCCAAGCTTCGATTCGGCCGAGCTCCTCGCCGGGGCGCCCCCGCGCCCCCAGCGCTTTGCCGACTTGTGCTGCCGTACTCGGCGCAAGGGCGTGCACCCCGACGGCGACGATACCTCGCCCCGCGACGATGCGCGCGACGAAGTAAGCGCGCGTCGGATGCGGCGGACAGATCACCACCGCCGGTTGCGGATCGGCCGCCTCGTCGGCGGCGAGAATGGTGCCGTCGTCGCCGTATGCGTAAAGGTCGAGGTCCTCGATGCCTTGCGATCCGCGCGCATAGGCGAGGACGCACTGTTCGCTCGGAATCGCTACGAACCCTCCGATTCGGTCGCCGTCCCCACCGACGTCGGCCACCGCGACCTTGAGAGGTCCCGCGCCGAGCGACATGGCCAGCTCGGCGTCGTGGGCCAGCCACTTGCTGCCATCCAGGCGGTCGGTCAGAACGGTGAGCTCCCGCGGGTTGGGCGGGGCACTGCGGCCTGATGGTGATGGCCCTCGGCCCTGCCGGCATGCGGCGAGCGCCAGGAGGGTGATGACCACGAGCCCGTTCTTCATCGTCCCTCGTCGAACGGACGGCGGCCGAGCTGCCACACCTCGAGCACCCAAGCCACCGCGCTGCCTCGGACCTCGGCCTCGAGCCACGCCCGGTCGTCGCCCGCCGAGCAGAAGGCGACCGCTGCACCATCCGCGAGGCCGGCGTTGGAATCGAACGCAACCCGGGTATCGACTCGGGCCGTCAGAGTGATGCTCCTCGGTTCGCCGCGGATCGTGCCGATCGCGGCGACGTAGCAACTGCCCGGTTCGATCGGAATCGGCACCGATGTCACTCCCGCCACACCCAGTCGCTGCTCAATCGCGCGTTCGTCGATGGGGGGTACTTTGCGTCGCCAAAGTGCGGCCGATAGCCCGGCGCGTGCACGCGCGCCCCAGGTGGTGGGGACCCCCTTGGGCAGTGGGTAAACCGCGTCGAGCAGCATGACTGGCACCGCGCCCGGAGCCCCAGCGAAGAGCAGTTCGACTCCCATGGTCGCGCCTGCACAGACGTCGAGCCGCACGTCGGGAGCATCGCTGCGATCGCGCGCGACCAGGCGCTCGGTGGTCGTTTCTCGCAGCTCTGCGTCGAGGTCCACGGGGCGCTTGCCGAGCAGCTCCGCGAACATTTCGATCCGGTGGCATCCTTCCTCGAGGCGGAGGGCCTCCCGACCACTGCCGTCGCGCTCGGCGGCGAGCGTCTGCACCCGTACGCCGCTGGCCCCCGACGTTTTGGCCCTCTGTTCTGCTTGGCGAGCACGCCCCGTGAGGGGCTCGAGGCCGCTGCGCGGCCCCGGATCGGCGAGCGGAGCTATCGGCCCGCTCGCCCGCTGCGGAAGGGATTCGGCAATCGCGGGGGCCGAACGTGCGCCGACCGCTACGACCGTCTCCAGCGCGGAGCGCGCCACGCGAAGCTCGATGACCACGCGCTCCAATGCCTCTCGGGAGGCGCCGCACTGCGCCAGCAAAACGGCGCCGGCGATGCTTCGTTCGATGTGTCCCCTCGCCGCCTGGTGCTTGGGGGTGGCGAAAGGTTCGACCCTCACCGCAAAGTCGGTCGAACGCCCGGTGAGAAAGGCGACGGTCGTGCACCCCGGCTTCACGTCGAGCGCGCTGGCCGGAACGCGCAGTGGACGCGGGCGCCCGTGCTCGAGAAACATGGGTGGCAGGCGTGTCACCTCGAGCCCCGCCTCGCGCCAGCGGCGCGCGAGCTCCTCCGCGTCGGCGTCGATATCCGCGCGCGCGGCCTTTTCGTGCGACAGAAGCGCGAGGCCGACCAAAATCCACCAGGCACGGCGCCGCTTTCGCGGTGCCTCCCGAACCGATTTCGAGTCGACTGTCAACGTGGAGCGTCCTCGAGGGGTCTGGCTCTTCGATCCGGAATTCGAGTAATTCTAACTACTCTTCATCGAGTCGATGAGGATCTGCGCGACTTCGGGGCGGCTGAATTCCGGTGGCGGGAGTTGCCCGGCGCGCAAGAGATCGCGCACCTTGGTTCCGGAGAGCGACACCTGCGTGCTCGCGTCGCCAGGAGCCGTCTTCGCCGTTCCCATTCCGCCCACCACCGTCGAGTAAAATGCGTTCTCGAAGTTCAAGGGCGTGATACCGAGCTCGCTGGGCGAGAACTGCGCGAAGATCTTCTGCGCGTCGTAGGTGCCATAGTAATTGCCGACGCCGGCGTGGTCGCGGCCGACGATGAAATGCGAACAACCATAATTCTTCCGCGCCATCGCGTGGAAGATGGCTTCGCGTGGACCTCCGTAGCGCATGGCCGCCGGATACACCGACAAGAGGACGCGGTCCTTGGGATAGTAGTTCTCGAGCAGCACCTCGTAGCACTTCATGCGAACGACCGCGGGAATGTCGTCGCTCTTGGTGGCTCCCACCAGGGGATGGATCATGAGCCCATCGCAAATCTCGAGGGCACACTTGGTGATGTACTCGTGCGCCCGGTGGATCGGATTTCGGGTCTGGAATCCGGCGACGGTCGCGAACCCGCGGCTTTGAAAGAGCTCGCGGGTCTGGGCGGGGTCGCGGTGATAGGCCGGGAATTCCGGCGAAAACGGCCGCTCCAGAACGCGAATCTCTCCGCCGATGTACACATCGCCCGAGCTCTTCAGATACGCCACGCCGGGGTGCTTGTCCTCGGTCGTCCGATAGACCTCCCGCGCTTCGAGCTCCTTGTCCGGCACGAACTTGTCGCTCACCTCGAGAACCGCGACATTTCGGCCATCCGGCATTCGCAGCGCAACCTCGGCACCCACCCGGATCGATTCGGCCAGTTGATGCGAGACGGCGAGCGTGATCGGAACCGACCATACGAGCCCGTTCTCGAGGCGCATCTCGCGCACGACCCGCAAGTAATCCTTGGAGGTCATGAATCCCTTGAGCGGTGAGAAGGCTCCCACCGCGATGTTCTCGACGTCGGCCGCGCCGCGTTCGTCGAGCGTGATCGCGCTGAGCGTCTTGGCGCGCTCGGCGAGCTGCTCCTTTGCCGCGCCGTGGGCCCAACGGTCGATGAGCTCGCCGCCGTGCGGCGCCACCAGTCGCTTCGCAACGGTCTGCGCTTCGCGCGACGTCACGGCGTGGTGGATGTAGTCGAGCTCTTCGAGCTTGGCGATGATCTTGGCCAAGCTCTGCTCTTTGGTTTCTTGGTCGGTCTGCACGATCACCTCGGGTTTTTCCGGTGCTTCGTAGGGATCGTCGACGCCGGTGAAGTTCTTGATTTCACCAGCCAGTGCCTTCTTGTAGAGACCTTTCGCGTCGCGCGCCGATAGAGCCTCGATGGGGCACGAACAGTACACCTCGCAGAATCGCCCGCCCGCGGCCCGCCGCTGCTCGGCCCGGATCTCGCGATAGGGACTGATCGCCGCCGTGATCGCGCAGGCCCCCGAACGGGCGATGAGCTTGGCTACGAACCCGATACGGCGAATGTTGGTGTCGCGATCCTCTTTGGAGAACCCCAGGCCCTTGGACAAGTGCATGCGCACTTCGTCGCCATCGAGCGTTTCGACGTGAACGCCTCGCCGGGCGATCTCGCCCGCCAGCATCGCCGCCAACGTCGACTTGCCGGAACCCGACAACCCCGTGAACCAAACAACGAAACCACTATGCGACATTTCTCATGATCCTTTCAAAGCAACCTAACCAACACTGAGATTCTTCACATGAAGAACATTCACTCTGCAGCTCCTTGCGAGGAGGTGATCTCCATGGGTGCCTCGACGAATTTTTCGGAGGCGGGGTCCCACGCGAAGAGTTTGTGGTCGTCGACCACGCCCTTGCGGACGCTGGTCACCAGGTAAAGCAGGCCGTCATACGAAGGCTTGTCGCCGCCCATGGTGGCGGCGGCGGCGTCGGTCTCGCTGAAGTAGGCGCCGACGTCGAGATGCGAATGGTAGAGAATGCGCACGGGGCGTCCGTTGGTTTTGCCGGCCGCAACGGCCTTCTCGAACTTGAGGGGATCCAGCAAGAAGTACGTGCGACCGGTGCGCGGGTAGGTCTCCGGATCGAGTGCGTGGTAGCGGTTGGCGAGATTGACGAGCGGCACCGCGTCGTCGCAGAGGAGGGGGTCTTCGTCGGGCCCAGTCACGTAGCCGCACGCCTCTTCGTCTTTGGCGTAGCTCTGGCGCGCGTGTTCGGCGATCTGGTCCATGGTCTCTCGGGCAATGCGCACCGGTTTCGGGGTCACCACGTGTACCTCTTTTCCCACTTCATGGGGGCAAAGTAACGATCGCCGCGGTCGCACACGACCGTCACCACGCATCCGCCGCCCTGCTCGCGATGCAGCTGGTCGGCGATCTTGAGGGCGGCGAATACGTTCGCCCCCGACGAATGCCCGACGTGAAGCCCTTCTTCGCGCGCCAGACGGTCGGCCATGTTCCATCCGTCTTCGGTGCCGACCCACATCGTCTCGTCGGGCACCGCGCCGTCGTAGATCGCCGGCACGAGCGAGCTCGGCAGGTGCTTCAAGCCTTCCAGCCCATGCAGCGCGTCATCGGGTTGGACGGCCACGCAGCGAATCGGGCGGGTGTGCTCCTTCAGCCGTCGCGACGTTCCCATCATGGTTCCGGTCGTTCCGAGCCCGGTCACGAAATGGGTGATGCGATCGCCCAGCGCATCGAGGATCTCTCGCCCGGTGCCGAGAAAGTGCGCCTTGGGATTCGAGGGATTGGCGTATTGGTTCGGGTAAAAGTAGCGCGATGCATTTTTCGCCGCGAGCTCGTGCACGAGTCGAATGGCGCCGTCCGAGCCTTCCATCGGGTCGCTGTAGATGATCTTCGCACCGAAAGCCTGGACGATGTCCTTGCGCGCCTTGGTGACGTTCGACGGCATCACGAGCTCGACCGGGTATCCGAGAGCGGCACCGAAAAGAGCATAGGCGACGCCGGTGTTGCCGCTCGTCGAGTCGATGAGCGTCTTGCCGGTGGTCAGCCGTCCATCTTCGATGGCGTCGAGCATCATCCGAAGCGCAGGGCGGTCTTTCACCGAACCGCCCGGGTTGGCAAACTCGAGCTTGGCGTAGACCTCGACACTCGGCGCGCTTTGACCCACGCGCTCCAGCCGGAGCAGCGGGGTTTGGCCGACCTGGTCGGTGACCGAGCGCAACAGCCGACTTCGGACTAGCGAATGTCTCATCGATCGTTGGTGGAATCGTCAGACGAAAGCGCGGCGCGCAGAGACGACAAAGCCGCGCGCGAGCCGGCCACGACGGCGCGGGCCGCGGCATTCTCGACGAACGTGGGCGCGAGACGACTTTCGTCGATCGCACCGGCGACGACGCGGCTGATTCCGGCGCGACCGGCGTAGGCCACGGCGATCTCGTGGCAGAGTCCCTCGCCGGCCAACGCGGCGGTCGCTCGCTCGAGACGCACCTGTCCCCGTTCGCCGATCTCGGCAACCAGCATCTGCCGAACGAAACGGCGCCGATCATTCACGGCGAGCTGCCCCCCGCAATGGCCGGCACGATCGATACCGCGTCGCCCGCCTTGAGCTCGGTCTTCAGTCCATCGAGAAAGCGAATGTCTTCTTCGCCGATATAAATGTTCACGAAGCGCCGCACCCCCTTGTTGTCGAGAAGCCGATCGCGGATGCCTGGGTGTTTTTGTTCGAGGTTCTCGATGAGCTCGGCCACGGTGCGTCCGTCGGCGGTCACTTCATCCTGCCCTCCGGTCAGTGTGCGAAGCGGGGTGGGAATCCGAACGATGGTGCTCATGCTTGTCTCTTCTCCTTATCAGGCGGCGCAGGTCGCGCCGGTGTATCGGGTCTCTACGAGGTCGAAGATGACGGGCTTGCTGCCGCAGAGCGGGCAGCTCGGGCGGACGGCAACCTCGACGAGACGAAGCTCGTCGGTCCGGCCGTCGAACGTGGCGACACGGCCATGCAAGCGCGCGCGTCCCTGCGCGGCGAGCAGCGCCATTTCGGCGGCGATCCCACCGATGACGCCGCACACCGGGCCTACGATTCCCGCCGTCGCGCAGTCCGGCGCCGGGCCCGGCAGGTCTTCGAAAAGGCAGCGATAGCAGGGGGCGCCGTCGGGCCCCGCGCAAAGAGCGGTCCCCGTCCAGCGGACGGCGGCTGCGTGCACCACCGGGATTTTTTCGAGATGACACGCGTCCGCCAAGAGAAAGCGGCTCGGAAAATTGTCGGTGGCGTCGACCACCGCGTGCGCACCTCGGATCAGCTCTCGCGCGCCAGCGGGCAAGGCGCGCCCTTCGAACGCCCGCGCGCGTAGCGTGTCGCGGCGGCGCTCCAGCGAACGGCGCGCAGCCTCGGGCTTGCTCGCCCCGACGTCGCCGTCATCAAAGAGCAGCTGGCGGTGCAAGTTCTCGATTTCGACCCGATCGTCGTCCACCAGCAAGAGCTCGCCAACTCCGGCTTCGGCGAGCGCGATCGCGCACGGCGCGCCGACGCCGCCCGTCCCGACGAGCACGATGCGGCAATCGCAAAGCGGACGATCAGGCAAAGTATTCATCGAGGCTGAAGTAGCGCTCCCCGGTGTCGGGGAGCAGGGTCACCACGTTCTTCTGCGGGCCGAGATCGCGCGCTACGTCGAGCGCGACGTGCACCGCCGCCCCCGCACTGATTCCCACCAGGAGCCCTTCGGCGCGGGCGAGTGCCACCTTGGTGGCGTACGCGTCGGAGTCGCTCACCGTCCGAATTTCGTGGACGAGCTCCCGCGCGAAGTTCTTCGGTACGAAGCCGGCGCCGAGCCCCTGGATCTTGGTGGGACCGCGTGGGCCGCCGGAAAGCGTGGGGCAGCTCGCCGGTTCCACGGCGATGATGCGCGCTTCGCGCCTCTCGTGCCGCAGGGCCGCCGCCACGCCACTGATGGTCCCGCCAGTCCCCACGCCGGCAACGAAGGCGTCGATCGAGCGATCCTTCATGGCGTGGAGAATCTCGCGTGCCGTCGTTTCTCGATGCGCCTCGGGGTTGTGGGGATTGTCGAATTGCGAGGGGCAGAACGCGTGGGGAAGCGCGGCCGCGATTTCACCCGCCTTGGCCACGGCCCCTTCCATCTGGAGCTCGTCCGGGGTGAGCACGACCTCGGCACCGAACGCTTCGAGCAGCTGGCGCCGTTCGAGACTCATGCTTTCTGGCATCGTGAGGATGCATCGATAACCCTTGACCGTGCAGATGAGTGACAGCGCGATGCCGGTATTGCCGCTGGTCGGCTCGACGACGACCGTTCCCTCACGAAGTCGTCCGTCGTGCTCGGCGGCCTCCATGATGGCGAGGCAGATCCGATCCTTGACCGACCCTCCCGGGTTCACGACGTCGGCCTTGGCGAACAGCTGCGCTCGCGGCACATCACTGGAAAGGCGGCGGATCTCGAGAAGCGGCGTATCGCCGACAAGGTCGAGAATGCTGCCGTACACGAGCGGGTGAGCGGGTAGAGCAGGCAAAGGCGTGGACATGCGGGACCTGTTCAGATCACGTAGACGTAGCGTTCGCGGTTCTTACGTAGTCCGAGCTCGTCGCCACGGCGACACATATCGGCAATCGTGACATCGTCGAAACAGCCCTCGATACGCCGCGAAACTTCGTGGAAGATCACCTCCGTTACGTCTTTGCCGTTGGTGGCCGGATGGGGTGACTGCTCCGCGCGCCCGGTGATGGCAATGGGGCCCTCCAGCGCCCGGACGACGTCGCCGAGACGAATCTCGCCGGCCGGGCGGGCGAGGTGATAACCGCCGCGGGGGCCACGTTTGGCGCCCACCAGCCCCGCTCGCTTCAAATCCTGGAAGATCTGCTCGAGAAAGCGCGCCGGTATGGCTTCGCGCGCCGCGATGTCCTTGATTTGCGTGGGTTGGCCATCGTTGTGAAACGCGATATCGAACAAGGCGCGCACGCCGTAACGGCCCTTGTTCGAGAGTTTCACGGGGGTGATTTAGATTGTCACATCGGGTATGTCAAGAACCGGTGCCGATCCAACGCAAACTACGGCGAGGCCGTCGGAATCACCCCGATATTACGAAACCAGCCGCGACGCCCTGGCCAGCCTCGCTCCGCAACACCGAGAAATCCGCTGTTCGGTCAGTTTAGGTGGGTTATGGCCGCTCCGACGATCGATCTGGTAGCGCAAATCTGCGGCCGTAGTGCCAGGGCGCTTCGCCCGGCCTCGAGACCCGGCTTCGCGGCGTGGTAGCTTGCGTTCGGTATGCACGGAAGTCCCGACGCGAGGGCCCTTCACGCGGCCTATCCGGCGATTGATCTGCACGCCGACACCCTGATGTGGTCGCGCTGGATTGGCTACGACCTCGGCGTCCGGCACGAACCCTTTTTTCCTAGGGGTGCTTATTTCGGTCACGTCGATTTGCCCCGGCTTTCAGAAGGGGGCATCGGAGCCCAGTTCTTCGGGCTTGTTTCCCTTCCGATTGCGTCGCGAGGGAACGGCCGGGCGATCGACGAGCAAATCGATCTTCTGGACGCGCAGATCACCCGCGACCCCCGCCGTCTGCGCAAAGTGCGCTCCGCGGACGAGGTCGAAGCGGCTCGACGGGACGGGATCACCGGGGCGCTGCTCGGAATCGAGGGGGCCCATGCGCTGGAAGGGAACCTCGATCGTCTGGATCACTTCGCCCGTCGCGGCGTGCGGTACCTAGGGCTCTTGCATTTCAATGCCAACGAGGCCGGCTATCCCGCCTATGGCATGGGACGACGGGACACCGATGGGCTGTCGCGCTGGGGCAAGCAGCTCCTCGAGCGCTGCGAGGCGGGCTCGGTGATCGTCGATCTCGCTCACATCAACCGCCGGGGATTTCTCGAAGCCTGCGCGATGGCCAAGCGGCCGCTCATCGTTTCGCACACGGGCGTCTCGGAAGCCTTCTCGCACTGGCGCAATATCGACGACGAGCAGCTGCGGGCGGTGGCGAAAAAGGGGGGCGTGGTCGGCATCATTTTCTGCCCTCGGTTTCTCGGAGGGGCTGGGATCGACGCGGTGGTCCGCCACCTGCGTCACGTCATCGATGCGGCGGGGGAAGACACGGCCGCGATTGGGTCCGACTGGGACGGCCTCATCGTGCCCACGCCAGACCTGCGCGACGCCGCCCGTTTACCTCTGTTGACCGACGCCCTGCTGCGAGCGGGGTTTGGGGAGTCCACGATCGCCAAGGTCCTGCGGCTCAACATGTTGCGCGTGCTTCGCGACTGCCCTTGACCGCCGAAATGATGCGCCGGCGGCGTGCGTGGCTTTTCTGGGGCGTGGCCGGACTGGCGATCCTCGCGTTCGTTCCGCGAAGCTACCGTACCGTCGCGCTGATCGGTGATTCGGCCGAGCTGGTGACCGCCGCCGCGCTATGGGGCGTTCCGCATCCGCCGGGGTACGCTCTGTTCACGCTGCTCGGGCACATTTTTGCGCGCCTGCCCTGGTTCGAGCTCCCGTTTCGCGTGCATTTGACGAGCGCCATTTTCCACGCCGTCGCCGCGGGCATCGTGGCCTGCACGATCGACATCGTAACGGGCTCCCTCGCGGGCGCGATCGCGGGGGCTGCCGCCCTGATTCTCGGGCGCGCGTTCTTGCTCGGCTCCCTCTACGCGGAAGTCTTCCCGTTGAACGACCTCTTCTTCGCGTGGCTACTCTTTCTCGGGATACGAATCGCGGGTGGACCGAAGGCCGCGCCGAGTCATGGAGCCGCAGGTCCGGGGACCGCTGTCGCGCTCGGCTTTTCGCTGGCGCACCATCCGATGATCGTTCTGGGTTTGCCTGCGGTGGCGATTCTGGTGGGTCCCTCCCTGGCGCGCGAAGTGCGTGCTCGGCCGGGGAGGGCAGGGGGGCTCGCCGCGCTCGCACTGGCAATCGTCGCGACGTTCTGCGCTCTCTTGCCGATCGCAGCTTCGCGCGATCCGCTCCTTTC
>DASWDH010000457.1:0-8147 GCA_036395495.1 Polyangiaceae bacterium | reverse complement strand
CGGCGATGCGGGTGACGGTGACCGGAGCGACCGTCGGGTCGAGCATCAAGCCGAGTGGACCCGCGTCGGTGACGATGTCGAGCTTGACCGGTGTTGGCACGAGGTGGGTCAGCTCGGGCGCCGCTTCCGCGGGCAGGGCGGCGGTTTCACAGCTCGATTTTGCATTTTTCATCAGCGCGAGGGCTCGTGCCGCGTGTTCACGCAAGGTGGGGTTCGGGTGACGGCAATACGACTCGAGCTTGGCAGTCGCCGCCTCGAATCGCAGCGCTCCCGAAGCTTCCAAAAGGGCTCCGACCGTCTCGATCGCATCGCCCGGCCACTCGCGCTCGAGGGCGCGCTTGAGACCATTCGAGACTTCGGGGGCGATGGCGGCGGGTGCGAGCGCTCCTGCGTCGGCGGTTCGGCGCGATGCGTGTTGAGTACCCGCCAGGCGTTCGGGGTGACGAGTGGCGACTTCGGCCGCGGTCGCTACGAGCCCCGCCTCGCTCGCCGCGAGAGCGGCGCCGATGATCGTGGAAACATCTTCGATCTCGGGGTGCGCGCCAAGAAGCTCGACGGCTGCTTCCCGCACGCGCACGTGTGGCGATCCCAGCAACTTGCGAAAGAGTGCGAGTCTGCGACCCTGGATCGGCCGGCGCCCGAGGATTTCGAGCTGCGCGCGCTGCCCGATTTCGCCGTTCTCATCCGGATCGCAGCGTACGAGCAGCGGCTCTTCCGCCGCTCCGTTCACGAGAAGAGCGGCAGCCCGGCAGCGCAGCCTGGTGACGCGTCGCGCGAGCACCGCCGGAGCGTCCTTCGGTGCTGCGAGTCCCGCGAGCTCGTAGAGTAGCCGTTTGGCGGGGGCACGGTCGCTTCGCTGCAGCGTTTCGAGCGCGACCAGGAGCGGTCCGAAAGCGGAGGTGCCGAGCGTCGTGAGCGCGAGCGGGTCGCGCGCGGGAACGAGCGAAGACAAGGCTTCCGCCAGCCGCCGCTGTCCAGCGTCGCCCAATCGGCCGAGCCCGCGCGCCGCTTCCGCGCGCTCGGCGGGTGTGAACCCCTCCGCTGCGGTGAGGATACGACCGAGCTCGCCGGCCGCCTTCGCACCAGCGCGCGAGAGCGCACGGATGGCGAAGATTCTGTCGGGCCCGGCATCCGCGAGACGAGCGCTGGCCACTTCGCGCAGTCGATCGAGTGCGCTTTCGAGAGGGTGCTCGAGTCGCCCGAACGCGTAGAGCGCCGAGGGGAGGGGGGCGGAGGTCAGCGATCCGGCGGCGGCGGCAAGGAGCGCGAGCTGCGTCGGCTCGGCGAGCGTCTTGCGTTTCGACGCGATGTCGCCGATGCCGAGTGCCGCAAAGGAGGCCCGCGGCCGCGGGCCCGATAGCCACGCTTCCAGCGTCTTTTCCGCCTCGTCCGACGCACAATGGCCGAGGGCACGGGCCAGCGCAAAAGTCGGATCGAGCTCGGCCACGACCGGCGGTGGGAGCGTTGGGGCGCGGGTCACCAATCCGCGCACGATCTCCGCGGCGTTGACGCCCTCCGATCGACACGCGTACCCGAGTCCGTACGCTCCCCAGGCAACGACGTCGCCATCTTCGTCGGACAACGCCTTGAACAACGAGTTCACGGCACCCGGGTTGCCGATCCGCGCCAGCGCTCGAGCCGCTCGCCGCCGGATCGCCGGATCGCGGCTGCCGAGATCGTCGTCGGTGATGCCGTCGAAGATTCGTTGATTTTCGACGCTCACCAGCCGCGCCGCGGCGGAGAGACCTGCGTCGAGGGCGAGTGCCTGCGCGTCCCGGTTGCGTTGGCTCGGCGATTGGCAAGCGAGCACGGGAATGGCGAGCAACCAGAAGAGCCTCGGAGCTTGCACCGCTTCGAAACGTACAAGCAAATCGTCGTGCTTTGGATCGCGAAACGTTTGCGCGTTCGGTCAGGGTGCCGGGCCGAGGTTGCGCGATCGGTCGGCCGGGCACTCGAAAACCCATCGATTTCACACGGCGCAACCGCGGCACCAGGGCTGCATCCGCCAGGCCAGGCTCGAGGCAGCCGGAACGTGGAGAAACGATGGGCGAAAGTGCGACTTCTTCGATGACTTCGGTAAGCTCGCTCGAGGCTTATCGCCTAGCGATCAGCCGCTACTCGCAGTTGACGGCCCAGCAGGAACGCGATCTCGCGAGCCGCTACCGTGCAGGTGACCGGCGGGCCGGCGACCGGCTGATTCATGCTTGTCTTCCTTTCGTGCTGATGATTGCCCGCGAGTACCGTTGCTGGGGCGTGCCCATGGAAGACATCATTCAGCAGGGAAATCTCGGCCTGCTCAAGGCCGCCGCGCGCTTCGACCCCGATCGGGAGTGCCGCCTGGTCACCTACGCCGCTTACTGGGTGCGTGCGGAGATCCGCGAGTACGTCGTCCGCGCCTACCGAATGGTGCGCCTCGGAACGACCAAAGGTGAGCGCAGGGCGCTGCGGATCTACCGGCGAACCCAGGAGACCGATCCCCAAATTCTTTCGGAGATGACCGGGCTCAGCCCCGAAGCGCTTGACAAGCTGTTGCCGCTTCTCTCGGCGCGCGACACGTCCACCGATCAGCCGAACACGTCGGGGGTGGCGCCGCTCGATCGGCTCGCATCGCCCGAGCCGTCACCGGAAGAGAGCGCGATCGTGCGCGAGCGGCGCGCCAAGACCCGCGCTGAGATCGAATCGTTTCTGCGCGGGCTTTCCGGCAGGGAACGGACGATTCTCCGCGCCCGCCTTCTGCGCGACGATCCGCTCACGCTCGAGGAGCTCGGGCGGCGCTACGGCATCAGCAAAGAGAGAGTGCGCCAGCTCGAAGAGCGGATGATCCATCGTCTCAAGGGCCGGCTTCTTGCCTGCCCCGGTCTGGCCGAGGCATGCTGAATACCGCCCCCACCCTCGAGGATCTGTGGCAGTCCTATTGGAGTCATGCGCCGACCTGCCTTGACCAAGCTCGCCGGCTTTGGTGTCGCGTCGGGTTTCGTCCTTGCGGGGGGCTGGTGGGTGTTGCACCGACCCACGCCGACGGCGCCCGCTGTTCCAGCTCCCCCCGCTAGTTGCGCCTCGGCGGCCAGCCCATCCACCGATGAGGCGCGCCCGGACAGCACCAAAGCCGCCGATCGGCTGGCGGGGCGGAGCTTGCAGCTTCCGACGGGAGCTCCCCCCGGTCTGTCGTGCCGCGACGCGCGACGCGTTGTCACGCAGGCGCGCCTTCATCTCGCCGCCGATCCCGAGCGGATCGACGCCCGCGCTTTGGCCGACGCAGCGGTCGACTGGCTCGACCCACACGGGCTCTGGTCGGCATCGCCCGACGCACCACTCGCGGCTTTCTTACATCGCCACGAGCGCGAGCTGGTGCGCGAGCTCGAGGCGCCCATCGGCCGCGGCACCTGTCGAATCGCCGAGGAGGCGGGGGCCCTGATGGCCAACTGGATCGTCAGTCTCAGCGGCTTCTTCGAAGAGGCCGAGCGCCACGCCGAGGCACAACCGCTCGTCGATGCCTTTCGGCTGGCTTCGCAACCCGCGTTCGAGGATCGCGTCGTGGCCCGGCCCGCGCGCGAACTGGCTCGTGAGCTCGGCCGGACCATCGGCGTCGTGAGCCGCTCGTTCGGCGACCCCGTCGTTCCTTTCTGCCGGGCGGCCAAGGATCGGTTCATCCCCGCGCTCTCACCGGGCGCCTGGAGCCGGGCCGTTCTTGCCGCTGCGCTTCGTGCGTATCTCCCCCAGATTGACCCGCATGGCGGGTGGGCTCCTCTCGACGAGGAGACGTCGCTGTACGAAGTCGATCTCGAGGCGCTGCCTCCCCCGAGGCTCTGGGACCGGATGGAACGGACCGCGCTCGGCGTGCGGGTGAACGCGGGCATGGCGTCTCCGCTCGAGCCGCGCGATTTGGTGTTGCAAGTGGCGAGTGTTCCGACCGCAGGACTTTCGGTCGAGCAGGTCGAGCAGCTCGCGATTTTCGACGATGTCGAGCCGACGCCACCGCGGTCGATCGTGCTGCTGCGCGAAGGCGAGCGTTCCGCGCGCACGATCGATGTGCCCGTCCCCGCGGAGTCCGACAAACCCGGTGAAGAGGGGGGGCTGCTCCCCACCCAATGGGTCGGCTACGCGGACGGGAGCGTGCTGGTGATCGACATCGCCGACGTCCCCGACGATCTCGGCGATCTCTTGGCCGTCACGATCGCGCGCGCTCGCTCCACGCGACCGCCGACCGCTCTCCTGCTGGATCTTCGCGGCAACGGGGGTGGATCGACCGACGGCGCCAACGCGGCGCTCGGTCTCTTTCTGCCCGGAGCGCGCCTGTTTCCCATGAAGCGGCGCGATGGCCTCATCGAAACGGAGCGCGCCCCCGAACCCCCCGAAACCGATCGGTGGCAAGGACCGGTCGCCGCGCTCGTCGACGGCGACACCGCGAGCGCGGCCGAAATGATCGCGGGCGCCCTCGCCAGTTATCGGCGGGGCGTCGTCGCGGGCTACCGTACGTACGGCAAAGGGTGCGCGCAGGAGTACCTCGACGACGACGTTCATGCCGGCGTGCTGCGCCTGACGACGCTCATCTATGCGTTACCCGACGGGACGCCGGTGCAGCGGGTGGGTCTTCTGCCGGGGCTTTACCTCGGTCCCAAGGTCGTGAGCGAACGCGAGGCGACTTTGGCGCACGCCCTGCCGTCGTGGCGAGGCCCCGATGTCCGCGATCGAGAACGCATGCGTGAAGTCCCCTGGCCCGGTCACCACGGGCGCGTTGGTCCGTGTCGAGACGAGGCGATCTGCCGCACGCTGCGCGCGCTCGGCGCCCCCCGCGCCGCCGTCGCCCGGGGCCGCCGGCCCTAACATTACTGCGTAAGATCTTGGCGATGACAGATCACGATCAGCAATTGCCGCGCGTCGCCCTCGCAAATGACGGCGAGGCCGTCGGAAGCCGCGCGTCAGACCGGAATCGCCGCTAGGCTTCGCCTCTTCGGCTTCGCCGACAGCCAGTTCCGCCTGTCCGGTCAGTACTTAAGTGGGCCTATGGCTACTCCGATGAGACGATCTGGTAGTGAGGATCTGACGCGGTAATGCTATCCAGCAGCCTCCGCTACTTTTTGCCCTCGAGCACGGGCCGAAAACGAGGTACGCAGGGCCCGTGGGCAAGGCAAAGACGGCGGCGAAGACGAAGGCGCCCGGCACGCGCAAGCGGCGAGGGGTGAAGCTCCAACCGACGGAATTGGTAGCCTCCGAGGTCGCGATCGCCGAACCATCCCCGGAACTGACCGCGCTCGGCGACCTAGTGCGCCAAGATGGCGGCGCGGTGCTTTCGATGTATCGCGAGCCGCTCGGTGGACACGCGCTCCTTTTCGTCTCGCTGCCAGTCGAAAAAATCGAGCCCACCCCTTATCAACGCGAGGTCTCCGATGCCCACGTGCGGCGGCTCACCGTCGCCATGGATAAGACCAAGCGATTCTTGGATCCGCTCATCGTGGTGCGGGACGACGAGAACGGTCGTTATCTGACCCCCAATGGCAACCACCGGCTGACGGCGTTGAAGGAGCTCGGCTCCAAGACGGCCATCGCGCTGCTCGTTCCCGAGCATCAGGTCGCCTATCAGATCCTCGCGCTCAACATCGAGAAGGCTTACAACCTGCGAGAGAAAGCGTTCGAGGTCGTGCGTCTCTATCGCGAGCTCGCCCGGCTCGACGGTGACGACGAAGAATCCTACGCGCTCGAGTTCGAGGAGCCGGCCCTCATCACCCTCGGATTCGCGTACGAGAAAAGGGCGCGGCTCTCGGGCGGCGCGTATTACCCGGTGCTGCGCAAGGTCGATGGCTGGGTCAGCAAGCGCGTCAAGGCGGGGATCCCGGAGCGCGAGCGACGTGCCGGTCTGGTGCTCGAGTTCGACGAAGCGGTCGGCGAAGCCGTCGAGAAGCTGAAGGCGCGCGGCTTCAAGAGCCCCTATCTTCGTACGTTCGTCGTCGCGCGGGTGAATCCGATCCGCTTCATCAAGGGCGAGCTCCCGTCACTCGACGAGCTCCTCCCCTCGATGACGCGGCGCGCCCGCGGGATGAACCCGGAGAAAATTCGCCCCGAAGACGTCGCCCGAACCGGCGGAGCCCCCGAGTCCGAGGCGTAAGCCCCGTGCTACAAGGGGCGTGCGGGCCCTAGCACGCGCTTTGCGTAGGAGACCCTGCAATCAGCCGAATTGTTGGCTGCTTTCGCTGGAGTTGGAGGGTTCGATGAAACGATGGCACGCGGCGGCCCTGACATTTCTGTCACCCTTGCTCATTTTGGCACACCCGGCGACGTCCGAGGCCTGCGGCGGGTGCTTCGTCCCGCAGGTGATGACGTCGGTGGTCACCGCACATCGCATGGCGTTCGCCTTTTCCACCAAACAGACGGTGCTCTGGGACCAGATCCAGTACTCCGGCGACCCCAAGGAATTTTCGTGGGTCCTTCCCATCCGTGGCGACGCCAAGGTCGAACCGGCCCATGACGCCTGGTTCGAGACGCTGGAGACGGTCACCAACACCCGGATCTCGCCGCCTCAGCTCAATTGTTTCGTCTCCTCCTCGCGTTCCGGCGGCGGCTGTGCGTGTGGGGGCGACGACTCTTCCTCCGACGGGTTCGCTGCCCGAGGGGGCAGCACCGGCGGCGTCATTCCAGGGGTCATGGTCACCCACGAAGGAACGGTCGGCCCGTACTACCAAGTGCAGCTTTCGGCCACGAGCCCGCAATCGCTGCTGCAATGGCTGGCCGCCAACGGCTATGTGATCCCGCCGGATGTGCAGCCGGTCATCGCCGCGTACGTCCAGGAGAACTTTAACTTCATCGCCCTGAAGCTCCGGCCCGGCCTCGGCACGCGGCAGATGACTCCGGTTCGTGTCATCACCCCCAACGTCGGCGGCTCGGCGATTCTGCCCCTGCGCATGGTGGCCGCGGGCACGGGGGCCGAAGTCGCGATTACGCTCTACGTCATCTCCGAAGGCCGCTATGAGCCCGAAGGATTCGGTCGTGCGAGCGTCGATTTCTCGAAGCTCAGCTGGGACTGGCAGGGGGGTATGCCGGGGCCGTTCGGGGGTGTGAGCGGGCGATCCAACTACTCGGAGCTACGCGCGGAGGCGCTCAAGGCCGACGGCGGAAAGACGTGGCTGACGAGCTTCTCGTTTCCAAAGGGTTTGACGCGCACCTTCACCGATGCGGTAGGCCAGGCCATCACGTTCAACGTTTCGACGTCGACGTCGACGACCACGGGCGGGTTCGGGGTCGGGCCCGGGCAATTCGAGAATTTGACCGATCTTTACTTTGCCCAGGCTGCGGCTGACTCGTCCCTGCTCGACATCTGCTCGACCAGCAAGATCTCCGCCCGCCTCGAGACCTCATCGCTCGTCCGTGATACCTGCCACGACGCTCCGAGTGGCGGCGATGCGGGCGTCGACGGTGGGACGGTCAAGATGTGCGATCCGGCGGCCGCGGGCGAGCTCGCGGCGAACGAGCTCGAGTGCAATGGGTTCACCGATGTATCGGCGGCCTTCATCGGCATGCACCCGAACGACGTGTGGTTGACGAGGCTCGAGGCCAACCTGCCTCACGCGGCACTCGCCACCGATCTTACCTTGCACGCCGAGGCGACCCAAGCCGAAATGACGCACGTGCACCGGGCGGTCACCCACGTGAATCCCCCCTGCGATCTTCTCGAGAACCATCCCGAGGCGGCTCTCTTCCCGGACGCTCGGCAACGCCGCCACGTGCAGGAAGCCGGCATCGGTTTTCTCTCGGCGTTCGGCCTCTTTTTCGCGCGACGGCTGGCGCGCAGGAAGCGGTCGGGCGGCTAGCATGACTGCGTCAGATCCTCACTACCAGATCGTCTCATCGGAGTAGCCATAGACCCACTCAAGTACTGACCGGACAGGCGGAACTGGCTGTCGGCGAAGCCCCGCAGGCGGGGCCAAAGGCCGCGCCGAGTAACTCAAGAAGAGGCGAGGCCTGGCGGCCATTCCGGTCTGATGCGCCCTACCGACGGCCTCGCCGTCATTTGCGTGGGCGAAACGCGGCAATTGCTGATCGTGATCTGTCATCGCCAAGATCTGACGCAGTCATGCTAAGTAACGCTTTACTCGTTGCGCTGCGGCATGCCCCGTCGCTCTCGCATGAGGTTGTCGGCGGTCAGGAGCTCTTGG
>DASWDH010000456.1:0-8775 GCA_036395495.1 Polyangiaceae bacterium | reverse complement strand
TCCCGGGGTCGAGAGGAAGCTCAATGGATGTGTTTCCTTCGCTGACCAGGAGCGTGGCGCCCTGCGGCAAAATCGGTGCTTTGGCCAGCCCACCGATCTGCAGCACCCCCGTTTTGCTGGGCACCACCGACGGGATCGCCTCGAACGTCGCGCCGAGCGCGGGGACGGAGCCTGGACCCGCCAGAGCGGGCCCTCGTACCACCCGCTTGTTGGAAAGGACTAGATTCATGGGGATGGCGCTCGTCGTGCTGTTCACCGTCCATGTCGTCGGCGATTCGGTGATAGCCAAGGAGTCTTCCACCTGCGCCGCTTCGAGTGCGACGACGGGCACGGCGATGACCCGATACTGTCCGGGAAAAAGGTCGATCGAGTAGCTGCCGTCCACTTCGGTGACGATGCTCGGATTGAACGTTGCAAGGAGCCCCATGGCGTTGTCGAGAACCGTGCTCACGAATTGCAAGCTCGCTATCACGCCACCTTCGTACGCGCCCCCCTTCGGCCCCTTGATCTGGCCGGAGATCTTGACCAGGTCCGAAGGCCTGGGCACACCGGACATGTCGAGATTGATATTGTCGTAGCCCGCCACGACGGCCGCCTCAAGGGGCCAATAAACGGTGGGAGCCTTCGTGGCCAGCTCCTCGGGAGGGCTGATCCGGATGAGCGGCCCTGTCGTCGAAGCGGTGAGGGACGTCGAGGAACCGGGCGCCACCGGTTGATAGGTGAGACCGAAGTTGGTCGGCAGCTCCGGAAACGTCGTACCGAGGCGCTCCGACGTCGAGATCACGCGCCCTTCTTGCGGCTCGATCACTTCGACGAGCCAGTGCTCCACCGTATCGTTCGTGCGCTGAACTCTGCCGTTGAGCGCAATCGGCGTGGGCAGCTGCAGCGTTGCCGGGGGCGCCCAAGCGTCCACCTTCTCGGGGACCGAGACGCCCCGCAAGATCCGTGGGGCAATGGGGCAGGTGACCGGCTGAATGTAGATATCGTACGTGCCAGGAATGAGGAACACCGTGGTATTCCAGCCGCTCGTCACGTCTCCACGAATCGGGCTGGTGTCCACGGTCACCGTGCCCGAACTGTCACGAGGGAGGCCAAGGAGGGGTACGTCGCCGACCACGCTCGTGCGGGAGAACTCGACGCGCGCGCCGATGGTCTGCACGAGCGTACCGATCTTCGGGGGGCAGATCGAGTCCGGCAAGTCGTCGGCGTTCACCTGCACCTGGACGATGAACGTGCTCAAGCCCGGCACGGTGATGTCGATGTTGCGGTCGCCGTTTTTCACGTTCGTCAGGGCCGACAAGAACGAGAGCCCACCCGAAGCGGAATTGGACTCGGGAATCACTTCCACGAAGATGTCGTCGAGGGTGCCTTCCGTCGCAAAACAGGCTCCCTCGGTGCATTTCGCGTTCGCGCCGCAGTCGCTGTCGCTCTGGCACGTGTTGGTGGCGACGGGCCGCTCTCTCTCTGAAATGAGCTGCAGACTGCAAGCGGAAAGGCTGCCCGCGAGCAGCACGACAGCGAAGGGGATCGCGTGCGCGCACTTCACGGCGCCGTTGCCTCCGCCGCGCCATCCGCGCCTCCGTCGGTGGTTACCGGAATCCTGCAGGGGGTCAGGTCGAACTTGGTCGGGTCAGCGTCGACCGCGGCCCACCAGGTTGCATAAGCGACATCGTCGGGATCCTTCGGCGCAAACTGCAGTCCGTCGGCTTGGTGGGTGACCATGAGGGTAATCGAATGGCACCCGGGCGCCGTCCCCGTGGGCAACGTGAGCGAGATCGTGACGTGGCGTGGTCCCGAATCGGGTCCGGACATGTGACCCGGCGGAATGTCGAAATTGGACCCGACTTGCACCGGATTATCCCCCTCGCCGGGCCGCGGCCTGAAGTCGAGCCCGAGCTCGGCGACCGGACCGCTCTGCAAGTCCTCCGATAGGAGCTCGAATGCGAAGTCGATTTGTTTGAACGTTCGCAGCAGCGGATCGCTGACGATGGGAAAGATCTGATAGGAGGGCGGGTACACAAGTTGGGTGATGTAGGGCGGCGTGCGCTTGGGTGGTTCGAATTCGGGGCTGGAAGTCACCAAGCAGCTCGGCCCTCCTAGGACCATCAGAAGGAGACTGAGCGAAGCGCGTGCCATGGCTGTTAAATGCCTGGAATTCCTGCACTGTGCGGTGCGGCGGTCTGACAATCCTGTCAGATTCGCGCGGTTGGATGACATCGAATGCGTGAAGATCGAATCAAAGCTCATCGGACCCATCCCTAAGATCGGTAGCGTGCGCGCGAGTCCCTCCTCGCGCCGCCCACTTATTCTAGCAGCAGGAGGAAGGGCAGGGCGGTCACCGCTCGCTCGCCGCGCACGAGCGGGGTGAAGCTGGCAACGAACGCGTCCAGCTCACGAGCCGGCTTGGCCAGCGCCACCATATCGGCGGTGCCGCGGGCCGCGCTGAACGGCAGAGCGCGCGCCTCGTCTCCCGAATCATCGTCGTCCAACCAGTCGAAGATCCCTCCCGACTCGCCCGCCAACCGGACGGGCGCGTCTTCACTCAGCTTGGCAAGCCGTTTGGCCGCGTTGATGGCCTGTTCGATCCCCCCCCACTCGTCGACGAGGTGCAGCTCCTCCGCTGCCGGGCCGGCAAAGATGCGTCCCTCTGCGGCGAGCCCCATCGTTTCGACGGTCAGCCCGCGCCCCTCGGCGACGCGCCGCACGAACAGATCGTAGACGGCGGTCATCTCGGCGCGCACCCGTTCGCGCGTGTCCGAATCCCAAGGCAAAAGCGCTGACTGATACGACCCGCGCTTCGCTGCGAGTGAGCCCGGTGCAGCGATCGATTCGACGTGGATGCCGACATTCTCGAGGGCCGGTCCCAACGCGAACTTTCCACCCACGACACCGATCGATCCCACGATGCTGGTCGGCTCCGCGAAAATCCGTGTGGCCGCCGACGCAAGGTAGTAGCCGCCGCTGGCGGCCATGTCGCCCACTGATACGACGAGTGGTTTCTTCGCGCGCAGCTGCATGAGGGCATGCCACAGGAGGTCGGAGGCAAGAGCAGACCCACCCGGTGAGTCGATGCGCAGAACGACGGCCTTCGCGCTGGTGTCTTCCATCAGCGTGCGGACGGTGCGGCCGAGCGAACGCTCGGTGATTCCCGAGCGCGGCGTCAACAATCCGCCGCCCCCATCCATGGTGATGGCTCCGACCGCTCGGACCAGGGCGACGTGCGGTGGTCCGCCGCGGCTCGAACCGCCGCCCGCCAGCGCCCGCACCAACTCGCTGAACTCGGGACGCTCGCTGCCGTGTGCCGCGGTCCCGAATCGGACGTCGAAGTCGCGCGCTCCGGTGAGCTTCTTGGCTTCCTCGCGCGCCTCGTCGAGATACCCGACGGCGTCGACGAGACCCCGTCGCTTGGCTTCGTCGGCCGAGAAAGGGCCGTCCTCCATGGCGTCGCGAAAGGCTTGCCCGCGCGTCTCGCCGATGCCGTTCAACCACTGATCGCGAATGGCTCCGAGCACCCCCTCGAGCGAAGCCTTGGCTTCCGGGCTCGGTCCATTACGCGTGAAGGGTTCTTCGGCTCCTTTGAATTTTCCGATCTGCAAAAAGTCGACATTGATGCCGAGCTTTTCGGTGAGCAGCCGATGTGCGTACACGAGCTCGGCCGAGATCCCGACCGTCTCGACGCCGCCGGCGGGGCTCAGCCAGATGCGATCGCATCCGCGCGCGGCGATCCATGCGCTGGCGTTCCCGTACCCATCGGCATGGCAAACGATCTGCTTGTGAGCCGCTCGCACGTTGGCGAACACCGCGGCGAGCTCCTGCGCGCGCGCCCAGCCGAAACGGGCAGAACCGAACCGCACGAGGACACCGCGGCTCCCGGCGTCGGTGGCGAGCCCTTGCAGAAGCGTGATCAACCTGAAATAACTCTGCCGCGAGCTCGTGCCGAGCAGCCGCGCGCCCGACGTTTCCGGCGCTCCGCGCGTCAAGTCGATCTCGGCAATCTCGCCTTTGCTGCCGCCGGAGCTGGTGTGCGCTTTGCCATCGGCGGACTCCAGATCCGCGGCGGCCGAGGACCACGTGCGCGGGCGACCGTGGCATGCAGCCACCGCGGCTGCTGCGGCGATCAAGAATATTTTCACCGTTCGATCGATCGATAGGGCCATCAGCGTTTGAATCCGGGCAAGTCCGACGTGTCGATTTCGGGAGGCTCGGCAGGCGGAGGGGAGGGGGGTGGCGTCGGTTCGGAGGGGCGGGCAGGGCGGGTGGCGGGCTTGGAGGGCGATTCGGCCTGGGCAATGCGATCGCGGGCGCGATTGGCGAGCGTCCCCTCGGACGTCGTATCCAAGATATCGCGATAGAGCTTCACGGCGCCGGCGCGGTCGCCTCCTTCCCACTTTACGTCGGCGAGCGCCGCGAGCGAAGGCAAGTAATGCGGATTGGCGGCGAGCACCCGCTCGTAATACGACTTGGCCAAGCTCGGATTGCCGCGCGCGCGGGCGACGTCACCGAGACCTGCAAGCGCCTCGGTGTCACCTGGGTTTTTCGCGAGGGCGACGCGATAAAGCTGCTCGGCTCGCTCGTAATTGCGAGCGGCGGCCGCTTGCGTTGCCTGCTGCAGAATGGATCGGAAGTCGCCACCCCCGGCACCCTCGCCCGCCGGCGCGGCTTGCGGCACGCGCGCGTCGACGGCCGCCGCGGTAGCTCCGCTATCGCGCTTGCCGGCATCCACCTCGGCCGCACCCAAGCCGGAAGCTCGGGCGACGAATGCCTTGAGCTCGGGCAAGAGCGGGTGGGGGCGTGCGCCTGCGGCGATCTTGTCGAGCTCGCTCTTCGCGAGCTGCAGGTCTCCTGAGCGCACCAGCGCGTAAACGAGCGCGCCTCTCGCTCGCTGGAGATTCGATTCGCCCGCCGCTGCCGTCTTCAGACGATCGAGCACCGCGGGCCAGGTGGGCGACTCCTCCGACAGATCGAGCGCGGCGAGCACGTACGCGGTCTCCGGATGGGCGGCGATCCCGCCGACGCGCGGCACGAGCGTGCGCGCCGTACCCAAGTCTGCGGTGAGCCTCAGCGCGTCGATCTTCGCGCGCGCCGTCCGTGGATCGTCAGGCGCTACCTCGGCCGCCTTCTCCGCGGCCCGTAGCGCACGCTGGGCCGACTGCTGCGCTTGGCGCTTGGCCGCCGCGAGCGCGTCCGGCAGGTCGGCCGAAAGCACCCGCACTTTGAGCCAATCATCATCGGCGCGTACGGCCTCGAGCCGCGCGAGATCGATGAGCACGCGCGGCTCGCGTTCGGCGAGCGCGCTCGCCTTGTCGAACGCTTCCTTGGCCGTATCGAGATCCCCGTCGCCGAGCGCGCGCTCGCCCTCGTCGAGCAACGTTTCGACACGGCCCTCGGTCTCTGGCAGAGCGGGGGACGGGCGAATCACCATCGCGATGTACTTGCGGCCGACCGTGGCCCCGGCGACGCCGATCAATCCCAAGAGGATCAGAACGACGAGCCAACGGAGCGCGCGCGATCGGGCGCCCGGTGAATTCGAGAATCTGGGTTCACCGAACCAGTCCTGCTCCGAATCGTAGGAGTCGCCGGAAGGCGGCTCGTAGCTCGGCACGATGGAAGGGTTGGACGCCGCAGTGGGGAGCGGCGAACGCGGCGCCGCGTTCAGGTCCACGGGCGCGTACGGCGCCGTGCCAGGCGACATCCGCGGCCGTGCCCTGGGATCGCGCATCGTCCGCTCGATGTCGGGATCGCTCGCCATCATGCGCGGCGCGATCGGAGGCGGCGCGCCGAACGTGACCGCCGGCGGCATCGGCGGCCCTTCGATCGGCGGATGTCCCGTTCGTCCCGTGCGTGCGGGCAACTCCTCTCGGGGTCCGCCGCGCGGCAACGTATCGACCGCGTCGTCCGAGCTCGGCGGCGATTGCAATTCCTGCGGCTTTGCGTTGGGCGCGAGGCGGCTCACGAAAAAAGGCTCGAGCTCGGCGATCGCGCCGAGCGGGCGGGGCGGTGCATTTCCGCGGCTGAGGGTATCGTGGCGTCCCACCTGGAGGTTGGTGATGGCTTTCTGCAAATCGCGCAGGTTGGTGAAGACGAGCTCGCGTCCGTCCTTCCGCTGGACGATCCACTGCTCCGGTACCTCCGACGTGTGCGCGCGGTAGATCTTGAACTGCTCGCCGCAATTCGTGCACCGAACCGTCGTGCCCCGCTCGGAAACGAGTGCGTCGTCGAAGTCGTACTCGGTTTTGCAGCGGTTACAGGTAATTTCCATGGTCGGCGTGGACCCACCAGACGCCGGGCAGGCTAGCATGGGCACTCTCTTCCTCCCACGTTTTGGGGTCCGAAGATCGGAGGTGGGCCGAAGGCCGCGCCGAGTCATATCATCGGTCAGGCCGCCACCTGGCTGCCGAAGGTGCTAGGTCGCGGTCTCCGCGGTATTCTTCGGGGGGCCGCCTTCGGTAGAGGTCACGATGAAACGATCCTTAGCGAAACGATTCGTCACGCTGGCATTGGCGCTGCTTCCGTTGGCTTTTGCATTCGGTTGCCCGGTGTACTCCGACGACGTCGGAGGTTGCCGCTACGCCACCGACTGCCCCGTCGGCTACTACTGCGCGATCGATGGCAACTGCCTCCTCGGTCCGGGGCTCGGCGGTGCCGGTTCGGCCGGCAGCGATGGTGGGCGGAGCGATGCGCCCAGCGAGGGTGGGATGGTGGATGCCCGCTCCGGCGAAGCAGCGACGATTGCCTACTGCGGCAATCCGGCCGACTGCGCGGCCGATCAAACGTGCTCGACCGACGGCATCTGTCACGCCGGTGACTGCACGAAGAACCCATGCATCAATCAGTTCGCGTGCACCACGACGATGAGCGGCGCGGTGTGCGTGCACGGCAACGTTCGCGCCTGCGGCGCGGACCGCCACTGTTCGACGGCCGAGCGCTGCGTCGACGGTCTCTGCGTGGCATTGAGCGAGCTTTGCAGCGATCAGACGCAGTGCCCGAACTCGAAGCTCTGCGTCGAGGGCAAGTGCGCGGCCGGCTGCGCCACCGATCCCCAGTGCCCGGCTGGTTTCGCGTGTCGTCTCGCGCTCGGCGTCTGCAACGTCGCGAGCAAGCCCTGCTCGCTCACTCGCGACTGTGCGAGTCAGGATCTGGTCTGCGTCGACGGCGCCTGCGTTCCGCGTTGCACGACGCTCGGCTCGTGCGCAGAAAACACCGGCACTTGCGTGGACAACGGGTGCGTGCCCCATCAGGGCGTGGTGGTGCAGTGCAACGGTCAAGGGGTCTCCCCGGACTGTCAGGCCGGTCAGATCTGCCTGCATCATCATTGCTATGTCTCGTGTCAGAGTCCGAACGAAAACGCGTGCAGCACGCGGCCGAGCACACCTCTCTGCAAGACCGTCGCCGTCGGCGGCACGAGCTATTCGGTATGCGGCACCACCACGACGCTCGGCTCGGAGTGTGACGCGAGTGCCGGCAAGGTCTGCACGGGGAAAACTTGCATCGACGGTTATTGTCGCTGACTCACGCGGTCCTACGGCCGCTGGCGCAGCCGACATTGACGGTGAGCTCGAACGCTTCTTCCGACCAATAGCGGTTGATGGCTTCCTCGACGTAGCGCATGGGCCGGCCGATGTCGGCAACGCCGAGCGTTGCCCAGATCTCGGGCAAGACCAAGAGGCGCATGATGGGATCTTCCATCAAATCGCGCCCGCTTTGAAATTCGAGCGACATCGGGCGCAGATCGACGTCGATCTCATCGAAGCCGGCGCTTTGAAGCTCCTCGGTCAATCCCTCGACCGTCGGACGAACGACCGCCGCCGCTTCGGTCGCTTTCACCATTTCGCTGACGTCGTACTTCAAGGAATACTCCCGCAAGAGATCGATGATCTCCTGAAATGAGCCGCGAAGCGGCAGGGCCAAGAGCACCTGACCGCGAGGAATGATGAGGCGGGCCATCTCCGCAACGAGCGCCCGTCGATCCTCGGGTACCACCGATGGATGCAAGGAGAGACCGTGCGTGAACGACTGATCGGTGAGCCGGGTGGGAAAGCCGGTGAAGACTTCGTAATCGGTCGAGACCGTCGGAATGAGCGCGCCTTTCGTACGAGCCAGATCGATGGCCGGCGGAGAGGGATCCAGCCCGACGATGGATCCGGCCGCGAGACGATCTGCGATGAGCTCGTCCGGGTAACCCGTTCGGCAACCCAAGTGAACGACGGCCGCCGCTTCCGACGAGAAAAACATGTCGAGTGCGGCCTCGCCGAAAAGTGACAGATACCGGGGAACGACGAACGTCTCGAGAACGGCGGCGTCCGAAGGTCCCAGGCGCTGCAACATTATGGGCGGTCCTCTTGTCCGATCGCCTCGAGCATCAGCCGCGCTTCCTTGGCCAGCTCACCGATCGTGACCGATCCGTCGTGGCCGCCGTCGTCCTCCTCCTCCTCGAGCTCGACGAGGCGCGTATCCTTTTCGAGGCGCGACAGCTTCGACACGCTGACTGGATCGCCGAGCTCGACGCAGGCCTCGATGCCGGCCGCCACGACCTCCTCGTTGGGATGATCCAGGAAACGATGGAGCAGCTTGGGAACCCCCGGCTCCGGGATTTCCACGAGAACGTAGGGCAGCTCGGCCAAAGCCAAGTGGTCGGGCGGTAGCCGATCGAGCGCTCTCTCGATCCCGAGCGCGACTTCCTTGAAGCGCTCGAACGCGATGTCTTCGAGCATCAGGCCGGCCGTGTGGCGGGCCTGCGGCTCTTCGCTGCCGAGGATCTCGACCAGCGCATCGACG
>DASWDH010000455.1:0-2298 GCA_036395495.1 Polyangiaceae bacterium | reverse complement strand
GGCCTGGGAGGTGTCCGTTCGAGTGCTGGCCGTGCCCGCGTTCTTGTTGCCTCCACCTTCGGCCGTGTTCCGGGCGGTCGTCGTCGACGCCGGCTCGCTTGCGAGTTCGACGGCGACGACGGCGGAGGGCGCCCTGCTCGGCTTCGGGCTGAGCGCCCTGCTGGGAACGTTGTCCGGGCTCGTTCTGTCGCTCTCGCCCACGCTCGAGCGAAGCCTCTACCCCTACGCTCTCTTTCTGCAGACCGTTCCGATCGTCGCGGTGGCGCCGCTGCTCGTGCTGTGGTTCGGTCCCGGGCTACGGGCGGTCGCCGTTTCTGCTTTCATCGTTTCGGTGTTTCCGGTGATCGCCAACACGCTTTCCGGGTTGCGCGGCGTCGACCCGCGACTGCGCGACCTGTTCCGGCTGTACGGAGCTCGCAAGCTCGACTCGCTGTTCAAGCTCGAGCTTCCTTCCGCATTGCCGAGCATCGCTACGGGCTTCCGCGTCGCATCGGGCCTCTCCGTCATTGGCGCGATCGTGGGCGAATTCGTGGCCGGGTTTTCGGAGAGGAGGGCCGGCCTCGGTATTACCGTACTTGCCGCCTATCGCCAGCTGCGGACCGACCTTCTCTTCGCGGCGGTGATGTTGGCCTCGGTTCTCGGCCTGCTTCTGTTCGCCGCCGTGAACCTGACCTCCAGCTTCGTGCTGCGGCGGTTTCGCATGCCGGATTGACCGGCCTAGGCAATCTCCCACGGCAATACTAAGAAGGCAGGCGTGAAACGTCTTCTCGGCACCTGCGCCGCCGTGTTGGCCATCGCGGCGTTCGTGGGTGTCTCGGCGTGCTCCAAGCGATCGGCGAGCGACAATCCGGCAGCGGACGCCGGTACCGTCGGCACGCAACTGACGCTGGCGCTCAACTGGGTGCCCGAACCCGAATTCGGCGGCTTTTATGCAGCGCGCGAAGGGGGGGCCTACCGGCGACAAGGCCTGAACGTCGACATCATGGGAGGAGGCGCCGGCGTTCCCGTCGTCCAGATGGTGGCGACGGGCCGTGTGGATTTCGGCACCGTGGGAGGCGACGAGGTGATCGTCGCACGAGCGCGCGGAGCGGACGTGGTGGCGGTGTTCGCGACATTTCAAACCTCCCCGCAAGGCATCATGGTCCATGCGTCGCGAAAGTTCGAGAGCTTGCGCGACGTGTTTCGGTCGGGAACGCTGGCCATCGAGCCCGGGCTCCCCTACGCGGCCTTCCTCAAGAAGCAATTCGATTGGGAGGGTGTCGAGATCGTTCCCTATGACGGAGGAGTGGCTCGCTTTCTCGCGGATCCGACCTTCGCGCAGCAGTGCTATGTCACGTCCGAACCCATCGCAGCGCAGAAGCAAGGGAGCGACCCGCAGGTTTTTCTCATCGCCGATGCGGGCTTCAATCCCTATGCAACCGTCGTCATCACCCGGCGCGAGCTGGTCGCCCAGAAGCCCGAGATGGTCGCCGCGTTCGTCGCGGCAACAGCCGAGGGCTGGCGAAGCTATCTCGTCGATCCGGAACCCACCAACGCGGTCATCGCGCGGCTCAATCCTTCGATGGATGCCGTGGCACTCAAGGCCGCTGCCGACGCACAGAAGCCGCTCATCGAAACCGAGCACACCCGCCGGTCGGGGCTCGGCTCGATGACGACGGATCGTTGGGAAATCCTGGCCAAGCAGCTGCTCGAGCTCAGGATCATCGAGCGGGCTCCGACAGTGTCCGAAATCTTCGTCCGAGTCGGGGTGAAGTAGGTCTGCATCAGGCGAGGGCATGCTCGAGCGTGACGCCGATGAGCCATTCGCAGGCGAAGACGGCGAGGGTCCACAGCGTGCCGAGGAAGAAGCCGCCCACGGTGCGGCGGGTGACCCAGAAATGCGCCGGCAGCGAGAGCGGGCCAAAGAAATAGACGGCACATGCCCAGCTCGGACCATTCCATGCGCGCGCCAGCTGCTCTCGATCCAAGCGCGCGCGGTCGTAGCGCGTGATTCCATAGGGCACCGCGATGTTCAGAATCGACACGATCAGCGTAAAGTAAAAGTCGAGCATTGCATCTATCGCCCGGCGTCGGGTGCCGATCCGAGGCGCAAGGGATAGACGAGCACGACTTCCTGCAAGGGTGCGGGGAGGTCGGCGTGCGAAAACGCCTTCATGGCGCATGGGGTCATCTCCGGGTCGGGGAAGCGGGACTCGATTTCGCTGACCTCGACGACCCGGCCGCCGCCTTTGACGCGCAGCCGTAATGCCAGGCGGCCCCACAGGCCAGGATGCCGGCCGAGCGCTGCGATGAAGCACG
>DASWDH010000454.1:0-5728 GCA_036395495.1 Polyangiaceae bacterium | reverse complement strand
CGCCAGGATCGCCGCGGCCGCGGCGGCGAGCGCCACCCGTCCAGGCGCCCGCGCGACCCTTCGGCCGACCAAGGGGGCAAGCGCGAACGTTGCGCTGAAGCCAGCGGCCGTCAGGGCGAACACGAAGGCCATGCGAACCGGCAAAGCGGCAAAGTGCCGCCCCCCCGTCACACTCCACCCGACCATGGTTCCGAACAGCGCGCCAAACGAGGCCACCGCAAGGCGTGCTCCGTTGTCTTGCGTGCGACAAAGTGCGATGACCGCCGACCCGAGGACGGCGCCGGCGCTGACGATGAGCCACGACAACGGGGAGAGACGCACGAGCGCATCGCGCAACTCCCACACGCCGGCAAACTCGGAGCGGGCCGACCATCCCACGGCGGCCCACTCCACCACCACGAAGAGCGCGCTGCCGAGCAACGCGTCGACGATCAGGCGGGCGAACGTATCCCCCGCTGCGCGCTCAGCGATACTCCACCTCGAGGATCTCGTAGAGGCGCTCCCCGGCGGGCATGCGGACCTTGACCTCGTCTCCCACTTCGCGACCGATGAGCGCGCGAGCGAGCGGCGAGGTGATCGAGATCGAGCCTTGGTCGAGGTTGGCTTCGTCGGCCCCCACCAACCGGTACACGGTTTCTTCCTCGGTTTCGATGTTGGAGAGCTTGACCGTCGCTCCGAACGCGACCTTGCTTCCGGAAAGTTTGGTCGGGTCGATGATCTCGGCACGGGCCAGCTTGTCTTCGAGGTCCTTGATCCGCGCCTCGATCCAGCCCTGTCGGTCTTTGGCGGCGTGATACTCCGCATTTTCGCTGAGATCGCCGTGATCGCGCGCGATGCCGATTTCCCGACTGATCTTCGGACGCTCGACTTCCTTCAGGTTCTTCAGCTCCTCTCTGAGCCTGCCGTTTCCCTCTGGCGTCATCGGGATCTTGCCTTCCATGCCCACGGTTCTAGCGCATGTTGCCAGTGAGAGGCCAGGGTGTGCGAGGGGTCCCGGGAGCGTTCGGAAAATTCCCCGCCGGCATGCGTCTCTTCGTTGCTCTTTCGCGCGGTTCGGGCTAGCTCATCGTCCACCTTGCGTCCCTTCTCCATCCTGGCGCGCGCCTTCGGGGTCCTTCTCTTCTGGTCGTGGCTGACCGGTTTGGCGGCCTGCGGCGGGGCGGCGACCCCGACCGGCAGCGCGCTGAACTACACCGAGGAGGCCAAGCGCGCTTACGACAAGGCGATGTTGGCGTTCGAGGAGCACGATTGGGAGGAAGCCCGAACGCTCTTCAAGGAAGTGAAGCGCAAGTACAGCTACAGCCGCTACGCCCGGTTGGCCGAGCTTCGCCTTGCCGATACGGATTTTGCTTCCGACAAGCTCTCGGAAGGCATCACCGGCTACCGAAGCTTCGTGCACGATCATCGGACGGATCCCGAGGTTCCCTACGCTCGCTTTCGCATTTGCAAGGGGCTTTTTGAGCAGATCAACGAAGGGGGGTTCTTGCTCCCACCGATCGAGGAGCGCGACCAAGCGACGAACGGCGAGGCCTACAAGGAGCTTTCGAGCTTCGTGGGAGACTACCCGGTGGGTCCCTACTCGTCGCAGACGCGCTACATGCTGAGGGTGGTGAGCGGCCGGCTCGTTCGCCACGAGCTCTATGTCGCCCACTACTACCTGCGCCATGACGAGTTCCAAGCGGCCGTCGGCCGTTGCCAATATGCGCTTCGAACCTACGACGATTCCGGTCTCGAGCCGGAGGCCATGGTTCTGCTCGCCGAGACCTACCTCAAGATGCACAAAGCAGCCGACGCGAGGTCGACCCTTTCCCAGGTTCTCGCGAAATACCCGGCCAGCCCCTTTTCGACCGCGGCGCGGAATTTCCTGCTGGAGATAGAGGCCCAACGAAAGTAGGTTACGAGAAGCCGTGGAGACTCCGCCCAATGCCGTGACGGACGCAGTTCCCACGCCGCCTCGTGTGCTCATCGTCGACGATGAGAAGAACATCCGGCGGACCCTCGAGCTCGTCCTTCGCGGCGAGGGGTACGACGTCATGGAAGCGCAGAGCGCCGAAGAGGCGCTGCAGATCCTGGCCAATCCGCACGCGCCGGTGGACCTCGCCATCTTCGACGTCAAGTTGCCGGGCATCTCTGGTCTCGAAGCCCTCGAGCGGCTGCGCAGAGACGAGGCGACCAAACAGGTGCCGGTGATCGTCATCAGTGGGCACGCTACGGTCCACGATGCGGTCACCGCCATCAAGTTCGGGGCAGCCGATTTTTTCGAAAAGCCGCTCAATCGCGAACGGGTGCTAGTCAGCGTCCAGAACGTCATTCGCACCGCCAAGCTGTCGGCGGCCATGGCCGGCCTGCGCGAAGAGATCGAAGCCCGCTACGAGATGATCGGTCAGAGCCCGCCCATGCAGCGGCTCTTCAAGGAAATCGACAAAGTTGCGCCGACCAAGGCCAGCGTGCTCATCACCGGTCACAGCGGGACCGGCAAGGAGCTCATCAGCCGCGCGATCCATCGGCTTTCCGCACGCACGGACGCGCCGTTCGTCAAGGTGAACTGCGCCGCGATTCCTCGCGAGCTCATCGAAAGTGAGCTGTTCGGGCACGAACGAGGATCGTTCACCGGAGCATCGGCCCGCAAGAGGGGCTTCTTCGAACAGGCCCACGGCGGGACGCTTTTTCTCGACGAAATCGGTGATATGGACTTGTCGGCGCAGGCGAAAGTGCTTCGCGCGCTGCAGTCGGGGGAAGTGTGCCGGGTCGGCAGCGAGCACGTGATCCACGTCGACGTACGCCTGCTCGCGGCGACCAACAAGGACCTCGAGCGCGAGGTCGGCGCAGGGCGATTCCGCGAAGACCTGTTCTTTCGGCTGAACGTGTTTCCCATTCGAAGTCCGGCGCTGCGCGAGAGGGTCGAGGACATTCGCCCGCTCGCCGACGCCTTCGTTGCCGCGTTCTGCAAGGAAAATGGGCTGCGCAAAAAGCCGATCGACGCGACCGTGTACAAAGCGCTCGAGGTGCGCAGCTGGCCAGGCAACGTGCGCGAGCTGAAGAACGTCGTCGAGCGCGCCGCCATCCTGTCCGCGGACGTGATCACGATCGCCGACCTGCCCGAAGATCCCCACGCGAACCCTTTCGACGACGAGCCGGCCGGCCAGGACACCGCCGAAGCCGCGGCCGAGGATGGTGCCGGCGAGGTCGAGGGAATTGCGGCGGTGACCGGCGCGGGCGGCGAGCGGCTCACGCTCCGTGAATACCGAGAGCACTCCGAACGCCGCTACATCGTCGAGACGCTGCGGGCTCTCGAGTGGAACATCTCGCGCACCGCCATCGTGCTCGGCGTCGAAAGAACCAACTTGCACAAGAAAATTCGGGCGTACGGCATCAAGCGCGGCGAGACCTGATTCAGGTAGGAGTCGCGGTACCCGTGGATCCGTAGCCGCCGTCGCCGCGATCAACTCGAGCGCCCAGGGAACGAAGCTGCAGCTATGGACGTGCAACCAATCCGGAGCACAGATTTGCGGGCTTTGATCGCGGTCGCCGTCACCGATTGAACCGAATCGAGCCGAAGAGTCCGTGCTGCATGCCACCGGGACCCGCGGCGAAGTAAAGCGCGCCGCGGTCGCCGCCAGAAGCGCCATTGGCGAACGTCAGGCCGAAAAGCCCTTCGATCGAAATCGGCTGGCCCACTTGGTCGCGAAGTCGACCCAGGAAATCGCCGGTCGCCGGGTTGTACGCGCCGATGCGACCATCGAGGAAGTTGCCGACCAGAACGGCACCTCCGAACGAACCGAAGTCCGCGGGCGCGATCGCCACACCCCACGGCGCTTTGAGCGGATGCCCCGAGGCGAGCTGCTTCAGCAACGTGCCGTTCGTGTCGAAGACGTTCACGAAGCCGGAGCCGGTCGTGGGGAGGTCGCCGCGCTGTTTCGAGTGGACCGCGTACGTCACGTAGAGTTTGCCACCCAAGTTTTGGATTGTCGTCTCTCGCCGGCTGGCGCCGCGAACCGCCCAGTCCGGCGATGCCGACTGGTAGATCACACCTCATCAAGGCTGAAGCTTGAGGACGAGCCCCGCGGGCTTCGGCGCACCGACGATCGGTTGATCCTCGACGGTCATGCCGATGTTGCCTCCCAGATTGATCGAGGCATAGAACGCGTCGGTCCCGCTGCTCACGGCGGACGCCGAGTCGGTCCCGCCGGTTCCGATGACTTTTGCCCAGCGCCGCGCGCCGGAGGTGTCGAAGGAAACCAATGCCACGTCGGTGCCACCCGCGAAAGGCCCGCCTGGCTCGAGCGGTCCTGCGACCGTCGCTGCTAGGATCAGTTCCCCCGTAGCGTTGAGCGCGATGTCGCCACCCAAGTCGTCGCCAGCAGAGCCCAGAGAAGTAGCCCAGGCCACGCTTCCGTCGGCGTTACGCAGTTTCACGGCGAAGACTTCGCTTCCCGCGCCCGTCAGGTCGTACGAACCAAACGTGATCGAACCCGTGAACGTGCCGGCGATGTACATGTCGCCAGCAGCATCGATGGTCATCGATGGATTGTGATCCTTCCCGGGGCCGCTGAAACCGACCACCCACTCGGGCGTTCCATCGGGCAGGAACTTGCCGGCCCAGATCCCATAATCGATGGCGGTCAGCGAGAAGCGTCCAATCGCCGTCGTCGGATTGAAGAACCCGGCGGCCATCAGGTGGGTTCCGGTCCAGGCGATGCTGTTGGGCTGTTCGAACCCAGAGGTGGCAAACGTCTTCTCCATGACGACGGCGCCTCCGTAATCGAGTTGCATGAAGAAGATGTCGCGATAGCCCGCGGCGTTGAATGTGTGGGTAACGTCGAAAGCGGTGTTCGCGTCGTACCACCCGGAAACGAAGATGGTGTTGTTCGGTCCGTTGGTTACCGAGGTGAAATGGTCATCGCCGGGGCCGACGAGGCGCTTGACCCAAGATGGCTTCCCGTTCAGCTGATAGCGTCCGACGAAACCATCGGCTCCCGTCCCGCCGCCGCCAGGCACGGTCCCCGCTCCCAGATCGACGTTGCCGTACGATAGGCCGTGAATCAGCGGCGTGCTGGCAGGATCGACGACGTCGATGAACCCGTACACTTCGCCGGCGCCGCCGTCGCCGGTGCGTCCGAGCCTTGCCGAAGACTGGTGAGCTGCGTCGCTCGAGGCGAACTGGGCGAGCACCGTGTCGGTCGATCCAACGGGAACCAACAGCGTGCCGCCGAGGTCGGCGGGGGCCGAGATGGTTCCCGTCACCACGATCCCGGTCGAGCTCTGCGCCAATCCATACAGGTAGAGCGACGAAGTCGATCGCGCCCAAAGGATGCTTCCCGATGGTCGGCGGGCATCGGTTTCGATGCTGCTCGCGCCGGTGTCGACGGTGGCGGCGGCGTCACCATGCGTAGCGTCGGTTGCGGGTCCGCTCCCGCCGGCGTTTCCCTCCCGCGCTGCGTCGGCTGGAGAGAGGTCGCGATCGTCGACCCCACACGCCGTTGCCGTCGAGAGAAGCGCCATCGCGAAAAACATCACGTGCCAACGTGTACCTAGGATCATGTGCGCGTGCGATCGGGTTACGGAGCACACCGGACGCTGCCGACCGGTCATAGCAGAGCAGCCACTATAGCGCGAATGGACGGGCCGTGCTGGCTGCGAGTGACCGCTCGTCGCACGTGTGCCGATCGATCGCGTACTAAGATTAACCGATCCCCCGGCAGAGCCGGGGGAATTCCAGACGTGAGCC
>DASWDH010000453.1:0-5484 GCA_036395495.1 Polyangiaceae bacterium | reverse complement strand
CTTCGAAGCGCGCGTATTGTCGATCTTCACGTGAGCCGGGACCGGAGAACTCACGTGCATGCTGGCGGCTTTCACCTGGCCGAGTTTGAGCACGTGCCACTGAGGCGCGTCCGCGGCGATCGTGACATCGTGCTCGCCCGTCGAAAGGCCGCGCGCTTCGGCCGGCCGAGCCGGCGGCGCACGTCTGAAGCTCGCCGAAACCCAGATGGAGATGCAGGTCGCGGCGATCGCGCCGGCCAAGGCCAAGACTCTGCTCCGCGAGAGCTTCGAGCGCACGCCCGGGCGTCCTTCTGAACGTAAGCTCCTCACGGCGCTCCCGTGCGGCCCGGCGCGATGTCCAGGCCGAGGACGCGGCGCAGCTCGTTTCGAGCGGCAAAGAACTCGAATCGAAGCGCCAGCACGTTCAAGAGAAGGGTCACGTGCGTGCGGCGAGCAAGGAGCAAATCGGTCATGCTCACTTGACCGCGGTCGAAAGCTTTGGCCGTCGTGCTGAGAATCGTCTGTGACTTCGGTAGTGCCTGGCCGCGGAGGGAGGAAAGCCCCTGGGCGAGCAATTCGGTGCGGGCGCGCAGCTGCTCGAGATCGGCGGCCGCCCTGGCGAGCGCGGCTTCGCGCGTTCGATCGAGCTCGGTCGCGCGCGCCCGCGCGCGGGCGGCGTCATGCTGGCCGTGATCGAAGAGCGGAAGTGGGAGCAGGATGCCGACCGACACGGTGTTTTCTTGATCGCCGGAGACGATCAGGTTGTCGTGGGTGAACCCCACTCGGACAGCCGGATCGGGGATGGCGCGACGCCCGGCGAGGACCGCCTCCCGGAGGGCGGCCTCGCGCTCGAATCGGAGCGCTTCGATGTCCGAACGAGCTTCGAGACGTCCCCGGTCGGTGACCACCTGGGGGACCGGTGCGGCGGCATCGAGATCGTCGGTCGTGGCGGCGGAAAGATCGCATGAAGCTCGCATGGCTTCACGACAGCCGGCTAGCGCGCCTGCGAAATCCGCCTGCGCGCGAGAAGATTCAACCTCCAAGGACATCTTGTCCAAGATCAGGCGATCGTAGTCGTTGCCGCTGAGCGCACCCTGCTCGAGGCGGACCTTCTCGAGCTCGCTCACTGCGGTCGCCGAGCGGAGCTCCTCGGAAATGACGTCCTGCTTCGCCTTGAGATAGACGACGCGGCCGAGAGCGAGGCGCGCTTCCGCCACCCGCTCTGCGAGCGTCGTCACCGCCGATTTCTTGGTGGCATTCAGGCGCAACTCGGCCGCCTCGATGCGTGGCCCTCGCTTGCCGAGCTCGACCATTTCGGTGAGCCCCACGCCATAGATCGAGGTATCGGAGTAGCTGAGGCCCGCGGGGTTGGTTCGGCCGATGGTGATGTCGCTCACCGTGAAGTCGACCATCGGATTGGGGATCAGGCGGCTCGTGCCAACGTCGGCTTCGGCCTGCGCGACGCGCGCGGACGAGGCAGCGATGGTTGGGCTGCGCGTCCGAACCCATCCGGCGAGGCCGGCATCGTCCCTCAAGAGGTCTCGGACCATCGCGACCGGCACCTGTGCGCCCGCACGGCTCGCACCGATACCCATCAGCGCGAACAGGGCGCGCGCGAACCTCTGCCTAACGGATCTCTTGAACGTGCGAATGACCAATAGCGAGCGATCGGGACGTCGTTGACGAGGTCCGACGAGCAGGAAAGGTGCCAACGTCAGGTCGGCGATTTTGCTGCCCAATCGTCGGCCTGGCGCGCTCGTCGACCGCAAGATTCTTGCGTCGGCCCCCAAGAATCTTGCGGGATCGTCCTGTTCGTTCAGCCGCGTACCTGTTCGGCGCGCCCCTCGTTCTGCTCGTCGATCGCCGCCAATACTGCGTCCGCGTGGCCGTCCACTTTTACGTTCGAGAAGATCCTGGCCAACTTCCCGTCGGGTCGGATGAGAGCGGTCGTTCGTAGGGCGCCGGTGATCTTCTTGCCGTACATCATCTTGTCGCCGTACGCGCCATAGCGCTTGTGAATCTCTGCGTCGGGGTCGGACAAGAGCGGAAAGTGGAGGCCCTGCTTGTCTCTGAAGTTGCAGTGGCTCGTCACCGAATCGCGGCTCACGCCGAGAACGACCGCACCCTTGCGCTGGAGCTTGGCTGCTGACTTCTCGAAGGCGATCGCTTCGCGGGTGCAGCCCGGTGTGTTGTCTTTGGGGTAAAAGTAGAGGACCACCCACTTGCCTCGGTACTCGTCCAGCGACACGGACCGACCCGCGTCGGAGGGAAGCGAGAAGGGCGGGGCAGGGGAGCCCACCTTGGGCGATGACGCGCCACCTTCCTTGGCTGAGGCAGCAGCGTTCGGGCTCTTCGAGCTTGTCTTCTTCATGGTTGTGGGCGAGCGGTGAGGTCGATACGGTTCGATAGATACGATAAGCTAGGCTGGGGCGGAGCCGTCAGGCTACGCCGGGTGAGAGGGATCTTGCAATTCGACTTCGCGGCCAAGGAGCTGACCATCAAGCTCGTCTACTATGGGCCCGCGCTCAGCGGCAAGACGACGAACCTGCAGTCTCTCTACCTGCTCGCCGATTCCGCTTCGCGCGGGCGTCTGATGACGCTCGAAACCAGGGACGATCGCACGCTGTTTTTCGACATGCTCCCGCTCACGTTTCGCGCCAACAAGGACATGTCGATTCGTATCAAGCTTTTCACGGTGCCCGGACAGGTCATCCACGGTTCGACGCGCCGGCTCGTCTTGCAAAGTGCCGACGGAGTGGTGTTCGTCGCCGATTCACAGCTCTCCGAGACGGCCAACAACGCGGCTTCCTTCGTCGATCTTCGCGAGAATCTCAAAGCCAACGGAATGGGAATCGGGCAGATGCCGCTCGTCATTCAGTTCAACAAGCGCGACATGCCCGACGTGCGGTCGGACGTCGAGCTCATCGAGCTCGCCCGGCGCGGCAAGGAACCGGTCTTTCCCGCCATTGCCACCGCCAACCGGGGCGTCGTCGAGACCTTCATGGGCTTACTTCACCTTACCTATGCCGCGGTCGATGCCGAGCACAAATTGAACGAGAAGTTCGGCCTGGGCGGGCCCGCCCTGCTCGCCGATGTCGCCCGCAAGCTCGGATCGAAGGTGCCCGCCGAGCAGTTGCTCCGCTCCTGTCTGGGCGGTGCTCTGGACGTCCTCTCGTCGGAAACGAGCACCCCATGATGGAAGAAGAGCCCGCCGCGCTGCCGCTCGATCATCACCTTCAGGCGCTGACGCTCGGCTCCGACGTGCGCTTGCAGGATTTGGTGGATCGCGAAGCGCTGCGCGAAATGATCCGGTCGTTTCAGGCGCTCTTCGGCATTTCGATTCGCGTCTTCTCGGCCGACGGGTCACTCTTGGCCGAGGCGGTCACCGAGCAAGAGATTTGTCGATACGTCGGTTCGCTGTCGGAAGGTCGCATGCAGTGCATGAAGACGGTCGCTGCCGCTCGCAAGGTCGAGCCGAACGCCGATCGCGAGTCGACGCATCCTTGCTTCACCGGGGCGCAGTACCGCATCTTCTCCATCGACTACGATCAACGCCAGCTCGGCAAGGCGGTCCTCGGGCCATTTTTGCCGGCCGACGTCACCAGCGTGCCCGACACCCTGCTCTCCGTCGATCCGGCTGCGGACGCCGTGCGAGCGCTGGAGCTTCTGCCGCGCATGCCTCGCGCCCAACCGGAAACGATTTCGCTCATCGCCGACCATCTGCGCCGCACGCTCGATCTCATCCTTTTCAGTGGCCACAAGTCGCTCTTGACCTCGCAAATGCATCTGTCGAGCGTCCGGGAGAGCTATCGAGAGCTGCGCGACAAGAACGAAAAACTACAGGAAGCATTCGACAAGCTGCGCGAGCTCGACCGCCTGAAATCGAATTTTCTCGGCGTCGTCTCCCACGAGCTTCGAACACCCCTCACGTCGATCATCGGTTATAGCGAGATGCTCCGCGAGGGCATCGCCGGACCGCTCTCCGGCGACCAGAAGAAATTCGTGCAGATCATCCACGAAAAGGGCGAGCAGCTCTTGCAGCTCATCATGAGCCTGCTCGACCTGTCCAAACTCGAGAGCGGGACGATGTCGCTGCGCAAAGGCAGCGTGTCTCTCGGGCAGCTCCTCGACGACGTTGCGTCGACGACGTTGCCGAAAGCACGCAAGAAATCGATCACCATCGTCTGCTCGACGACGCCCGATTTGCCCGAGGTGCAAGGCGATGCCGAGCGCCTCCGGCAGGTGTTCATCAACCTGGTGGACAATGCGATCAAGTTCTCGCCCGTGGAGAGCACGGTGCGCTTGTCGGCGCATCCGGCGCCACCTCCCGCGACCGCCGATGGCGAGGCCGGTTTCAGTCTCCTCGAGCCGTCCCGCCGGATGGTGGAGGTGCGCGTCGCCGATACCGGCATCGGAGTTGCCGAGGAGGAACGCGAGCGGATTTTCGACGCCTTCTACCAGATCGACTCTTCGTCGACCCGCGAGCACGAGGGCTCGGGCCTCGGGCTCTCGATCGTCAAAAGGCTGGTCGAGGCGCACGGAGGCCGCGTCGTTGCCATCGCCAACGAACCAAGCGGAGCGATCTTTTCGGTGGTTCTGCCGGTCACCGCGTCTTCGCTCATGTAGCGACGGTCGTAACGTCGTATAGTGCGCCGGCGAATGGACATCGCTCAGTTCGATCAAAACCGCTACGTCAACCTCGCCACGTTTCGCAAGACCGGCGCCGAGGTGAAAACCCCGGTGTGGTTTGCCGCGGTGGGACCGAAGCTCTACGTGTACACGGCGGGAAAGGCCGGCAAGGCCAAACGCCTTCACAATTCTTCGCGCGCGCGCTTCGCCCCCTGCGACGTTCGAGGCAAAGTGCAAGGGGAATGGCGGGACACGAACGCGCGGATCACCGCTGATCCCGCTCTCATCGGCCAGGTCTACGCGGCGCTCAAGCGCAAATATGGGTGGCAAATATCGCTTTTGAGCTTCTTCGCACGCGTTGCCGGCACGATTCGCGACCGGGTGTACATCGAAGTGGATTTTCCTGGCTAGCGCGTGAAGTGATCGAAGCCGCGGGGCTCGAGCGTGCGCCGCGAACCATCGGCCGATTGCAGGAACACGCCGGGCCCGGCGACGCAGCTGCCAATCGCGATGAACGTGGAGAGTGGCGCGTCGGTCGCAAACGTCGCGAGCAGGGCGTAGTCTTCGCCGCCGTAGAGCGCGAGCTCGAGCGGATCGACGGCAAGTTCGGTCGCCGCTGCGGCGAGAGCGGGGCCGGCGGCGAGGAGCACGCGCTGGTGCTCCAAGACGATGCCGATACCGCTCTCCGCCGCGACGCGTGAAGCGTCCAGCACGAGCCCGTCGGATAGATCGATCGCCGCGTGAGCGTGGGGTGCCGCGGCAAGACCCTCTTCGATTCGGGCGCGCGGCCGGCGAAAGGCGGCGAGGGAGGCCGTCGAACTCTCGGACTCGAGCCCGCGCCGAGCCGCTTCGAAACCAGCGGCAGCCATACCCGGT
>DASWDH010000452.1:0-5974 GCA_036395495.1 Polyangiaceae bacterium | reverse complement strand
ACGAGTGCCAGTCCATCCCCATCACCGCGCCGAGCGATTGAAACCAAAACGGATGGGAAAGGCGTCGCAGCACTTCGTCGCGCCCATAGTGCAATACGATGGCCTCGACGAGGACGCGACCGAGCCGCGCCATCCTCGATGAGAGCCACACAGGCACCTGGCCTCCATGCAGTGGCAAAACGGCGGTGCCTGTTCGCTGACCCATACAGGCGTTCAGTATAGGTCTCCGGGGGGTCGATTCGCAAAAATGCGCGTCACCGAGCCGGCGAACGGGGGTGTGGCGGAACGAGCGGTTCGACGAGCATCAGGCGCAGCTTCGCCCCTCGCGGCAAGAGATCGCCGCCGCCCCCCTGATCTTCGGGCGGTGGGCCGCCTCCGACGGCGGCGCGCGCATCGAGCTGCGTCACCGCCGCCGAACGATGGCCAGTGCCGGTGAACGGCACGTGCGGACCGGGAGGACGATCGCCCGTGACGATCACCGGCGACGCGAGCGGGTCGGCGGCGGCTATGACGGCCGAAAGTCGAGCCGGTCCCCAACGAGTTTCGACATCGTCGAACTTCAGCTCGGCTGATGGCCGGGGCGTCGTTTGGACCGCCACCACTTCTCCATGGATGGTGGCGCCCGTCGCCAGCACGATCTCGTTTTCCGGCGAACGAACAGGCTGATCCAGATGCGCCCGAAAAAGAGTTCCGCTGTGCATGGCGACGGGCTCGTCCAGCGTGACCACGAACTCAGCGCGTGCGGCCACGTAGGGTCCTTCCAACTGTTCGACCGGTAGCACGAGCGGCCGGGGGGCCGCCGGAGGGCGACTGCCCGAGCTACACGCCCCGAGGCCGAGCACGATCGATGCGACGGTAACGTACTGCGATGCGTTCAACATGATTCTTGCTGAGATCGTTGGGTACTGCAGCCGATTTGTCGCAGGGCCATTGGACCCCGCGCGGACGATCAGCGTGAACCGACCATGGTGACAGGTGCGATGTACCGACCTCCGACGTCGAACCTGCCGGCGATGCCGGCGGAGACGAAGCCGGAGACGGGAGGCCCACTCAGGGCGCGAACGTCCTGCCCGGAGACCTGTTCGCCCAGGAACGTCTCGACGCTCCCGCCTACGTACGGTCCGATGCTGACCTCTCGCGAAGCGCGCATATCCGCACCGACTTGCACGCGCGCGATTTGCCATCCGTGCTGGGTGATGTTCGGCCCGACCTCCGGCACGGTCCAGAACGCGCGGTACGCCGTGCCCAGCGATATCCACGGATTGACCACGCGATAGGGCATGAAAAACCATTGCCCCTGGAGGCCGCCGGTCATGCTCCGCACGTTGGTGCCGGTGAGAAGCTGCACATCTCGCTGGTATTCGGTATAGGTGCCGTACGCGCCAACGCTCATTTCCGGCAATACCCTAATGCCGAGGTCCAGCTCCGCGCCGACGCCGGCATTGGCGTTGTCCTGCAGCCGCCGCCCCGAAGTTGCCGTCGGGCCCCGCAGATCGCTCAGATTGCCGAAGCCCTGGTTGTAGAGTCCGGATACGCCGATCTCGAACGCGGACGTCGGCGCCGCCATTTGACGCTCGAAGTAGCCCGGTCGCCCGGCCTCCTGAGCGCTTGCTCCGACGACGTACGTCGCCGCAGCCCCCACGCATGACGCAATGAGAACTCTTTTCATAGAGCACCTTCCTGCGCACTCGCTCGATGCGCACTTCACCGCGAGCAGATCGTATGCCACCGAGGGCGATCGGGCTCTGGTTTGAGCGCCCGTTCGAGCTACCGCGACGGTTGGTCGGGAGCTGCCTTGGGCGGCCAGGTGACGACCGGGATCGGGTACCCCGGACGGGCGAACAGGTAACCCTGACCATATTGCGCGCCGGTATCGCAGAGCGCGCTGTATTCATCGACGGTTTCGATCCCCTCGGCGACGACCGCAGCGCCGAGCTCGGTACACAGCCGGACGACGCTGGCGACCAGCTGCCGCCTGCGCGCATTCTGATCGAGCGCGGTGACCAGTTCGCGATCCAGTTTGACGAATTTCGGCTCGAGATCCGCGATGCGACCCAAGTTGGAGTAGCCAGCGCCCAAATCGTCAATCACCAAGTGAATGCCGCCGCGCGATCGCACTTCGCGAAGGACATCGTAGCAAAGCTGGAATTGCAAGATGGGAACTGACTCCGTGATCTCCAAGTAAACATCGTGGTCGTGGGTGAAGATGGGGTCATCGGGACGGACCAGCCACCGTTCGCTCAGCTCGTTGGGATGGATGTTCACGAAAGTGCGTGCGCCCTGGCACAGCGGAAATGCGATTTCGCGGATGATGCGACCCAATCTCCCTGTGCACTTGTTGGCCACGGCTTGTTGAAAGAGAAAGGGCGGATCGCCGAGGTGGGGTAGCTTGCAACGTACGAGGGCCTCGGTGGCAAACTGTCGTCCGTTCCGCATGTCGACGATCGGTTGGAACACGACGCTCAGGTCCTCTTTGCTCACGATGCTCTGCATCGCATTGTGGGAGCGCCGTTTCGAGTCGTCGTAGTTGCTGACGGGAGCCGATGGACGGCGGCTGGACTGCCTCGACGGAAGGGTAGCCGGAGAAGGTGTCAGGCGACGTGACGGATTGGTCAAAGGAATCTCCCAGGGTCTGGTGCTCGGCACGACCTAGTTTCGGCTTTGCAGGTACACAGCGCCAGATTCTCAATCTATCATTCGCGTTGCTCATCGCAAAGGCATTGCGCCTCGTCTCGCGCAAGCGCATGACGCTGCCGTGACGCGCGCACAAGCGCACACACATGTCCGGTAGTTCGATGGATGGGCGAAGATGCTAACATTCTTAGTAGTGTCGGCATTCTTCGGATCGAGGAACTCGAAACACCGTCTCGTTCTCGTCTTTGCGGCCGCCGTTTGGGGATGCGGCAATTCGGTCACGAAAGTCGGCGCGCCGACGACCGTCGCCGGAGGCAACGGTGCGGTCTACGGAAGTGAGTTTCTCGGCATCCATTCGGAGCTCCGCCGGGCCGACCTGCGGCTCGGTGTGCTCGGGCGCTCCCGCGCAAAAGAAGACGGGGACCTCGACGACCTCACCCGAGCCGCTCGCGCGAGCGACTTCGCCGATCTCGATATACTGGTCCGGCTGGCCGCAGCCGAGATCGAGCGCGCGGGCGTCGAAAAAGGCTCGCGCGCACAGCGCGATCTCGCGAGTGCTGCCCAGAACCTCGAGCGCGCTCTCGTGATCGAGGAGCATTTCGCGCCGGCGTTGAATCAGCTCGCGCTCCTTCATTTGGTCCGCGCGACGAAGATGGCCGAGGAAGCAGCGGGCCAGCGCGGGCAGCCGGCCGCCGAGCCTCTCTGCACCGGTGATCTCGTTTCTCGGGGCCCCGGGAGCCATCGCAACACGCTCGAGCTCGCGATGAGCATCTGCTTGCAAACCGTGCGAGAGCATCCGACGTACGCACCCATTCACAATACGCTGGGGCTGGTCGAGCTCGAGTTTCGCGACGCGGCGGCGGCGATGACCGAGTTCGAGTACGCGACTCGGTTGGATCCCTCGTATCTCGACGCGCAAAGCAATCTTGCGGCGGTGCTCCTGGCGGCGCGAAACTTCGAGGCTGCCGAACGGGCCTATGATCGGATTGTCGATCTGTCGACCGGCGATTACGACGCGCATCTGGGTCGCGCGCTGGCGCGCCGCGGCCAGATCACCGAGTCGAATTTTGGTTCGCAGGTCAAGAGCGTCGAATCCGATCTCGAGCGATGCATCGAGCTCGATCCGGAGCGCCCCGAGGCTTATTACGACGACGCCATTCTCACCGAGCAGTTCAAGTTGAAGGTGACGCCCAAAGAAAAGGCCAAATCGGTCATGGACCAGGCGCGCTCCCTCTTCGACACGTTCATCATCAAGGCGGCTGGCCATCCCGAATATGCGCGCGAAGTGCGGCTCGCGAAGAAACGGCGTTACGATATCGGCGGCGCCCGCATGCCACGCGTCGTCCCCGACTGCTCGCCCGGCAAGCCCTAAATTCCATGGCTCGGCGCGGCCTCGGCCCGCCTTGCGGTCGCGGTCAGTCCGCTGCGAGGGCGCCGGAAAGGGCTCGAGCTACCGAGCCGACGTAGCCACCACCGAAGAGATTCACGTGCACGAGAAGCGGGTAAAGCTGGTAGAGCGATACGCGTGCCTCGTGCCCCGGCGCCAGAGGCCAGACTTCTTCGTACGCGTCGAAAACGCTGCGGCCGAAGCCCCCGAACAACCGCATCATCGCGAGGTCGACCTCCCGGTGCCCCCCGTAGACCGCCGGATCGATGAGACAGGGCAGCCCTCTTTCGTCGACGTGGAGATTTCCACCCCAGAGATCTCCGTGCAATCTCGCCGGCGGTTCGGCGGGACCGATCAGCACGTCGAGTCGATCGAAGAGTCGATCGAAGTCACGCCTCAAGCTGGCGCTCACGAGTCCGCTCGCGCTGGCTCGCCGCAGTTGGAGCTCCAGTCGATTGTCGCGGTAGAAGCTCGCCCAGTCGGGCCGCCCCGCGTTGGACTGCTCGAGTGAGCCGATGAAGTTGTCATAGTCGAGACCGAAGCAGGGCGCGCCGAATCGGTGGAGGGCGGCGAGACCGCGACCGAGCATCTCGTCGAAGTTTCGGCTCTTGGAAGCCGGTTTCAGATACTCGAGGACGAGGAACTTGGGGCCATCTTCGTCCGGTTGAGACACCGCCAGTACTTCGGGGATTCGCAGCGCGCCCGCCTCGCGCAACCACGAAAGACCGCGCGCTTCGGCGAGAAACATGTCGCCGGGAGCGCGTGGATGCGTTTTGATGAAGACGCTCCGGCCATCGGAGAGATCGGCAGAGAACGCAGCATTGATGTCGCCGCCCGCCACCGAGCCGGACCTGACGATGGGTCGCCCGAGCTTGGCTTCGATGGCAGCGGCGAGCGCGCGATCCATCATCGTCCTAGCTCGGAAGCCACATGATCCAAGAGCCCGCGGCAGGCGGCTTCGCAAATATCGAGAACGCGCTCGAACCCGTCGGACCCTCCGTAATAAGGATCCGGTACTTCGGCCCCTTTCGGCGAGGCAGGGTCGAAGTCACGAAGCAGATGGACCTTGCGAAGCGCTTCCGGACCGGGCGCCAACTCTTCGAGGTGCCGCCGATTTTCTTGATCCGCAGCCAAGATGTAATCGAAGCGCTCGAAAAAGGATGGCGTGAACTGCTGGGCACGGCTCTCGACGGCGTAGCCGCGCCGGCCAGCCGCGGTGCGGGCTCGACGGTCGGCGCGGTTGCCGACGTGCCAGCTCCCGATACCCGCGCTCTCGATGGCGATGGACGATTCGAGTCCTCTCTCTTGCACCAACCGCCGCATCACGGCTTCTGCCGTTGGCGACCGGCAGATATTCCCCATGCACACGAAGCAGATTCTCAACATGATTCACAAGTTTTCGATGGCGACCGGTTCGATCGGCTCGGCTAGATCGAAGTGGAACACCCGCGAGTAAAAATAAAGTTCTGCGTCGAGCGCCCGTCGAATGTTTTCCGCCCGCCGAAAGCCATGTCCTTCGCCTTCGAAAGGAACGTAGGCGACCGGCAGGCGTTTCTTACGCAAGACGTCGACCATTCGCTCGGCCTGGTTCGGCAACACGATGCGATCGTCGAGCCCCTGAAAGAAGATGACCGGGCACGAGAGCCGCTCCGCATAGTTGATGGGCGAGCGCTCGCGAAAGACGTGGGCCTGCTCGGGATAGGGTGCGACGAGGCCTTCGTCGTAGCGGGATTCGAACTTGTGATTGTTGCTCGTTCGCGCGTCCTCGGCCATACGCTCGAGATCGCTGATGCCGAAGTGGCTAGCACCGGCTTTGAACAGGTTGCGGAAGGTGAGAGCACAGAGCGTAGTGTAGCCGCCTGCGCTGCCGCCCGTGATCGCGAGCCTTTCGCCGTCGACCTCCCCGCGCGCGACCAGATACCTGGCGCCGTTCACGCAATCGTCGACGTCCAC
>DASWDH010000451.1:0-6659 GCA_036395495.1 Polyangiaceae bacterium | reverse complement strand
CCTTGTCCCTCTCCGCGCGCCTGGCGGACGAAGCGACGGAGCCTCGCCATCCGTTGCGCGCCCCCCTGCCCTTGTTGCCGAAGTTGCTCGCGGAGATCCTCGAGCCGCTGGCGCAGTTCCTCCCGCTCCTGGTCGGTCATTTTCTCTTCGGCCATGCGGTTGATGTCTTCGGCTCCCTGGTCGAGGTCGTTGGCCGTGAGCCCCAGCTGACGCATGATGTCTTCGGCCGCTTGCGCGAGGTCGCGATCCAACCGATCGAGCTGGCGGCCCGCCCGCTCCTGCGTTTCGTGCTCGCGCTCGAGCCTTTCGAGCTCCCGCTGTTTGTTGTGAAGGAGGGTCTGCTGCTGCTCGTCGAGGCCGCCGTCTCCTTTCTGCTGCTTTTGCTGAAGGAGCTGCTCGCGCAATTCCTCGCGGCGCTGCTCGAGGGCGGCGAGTCGCTCTTTCTGGCCTTCAGCGGCCTTCTTCATCGCGTCGCGCAGCTTCTCGAGCTGCGCTTTGGCGAGCGCGTCCGGCTTCTCGCGTAGTTTTTTGGCGAGCTCACGCAGCTCGCGCTCGGCTTTTTCGAAATCCATCTTTTCGAGCGCCTCGGCCGCAGGGCGCGACAGCTCGCTCTTCTTGAGTGCGGCGGCCCGCTGCTTCAGCTGCTCTTCGAGCTCCTTGGCGTCGAGCGCCCGTCCTTCCATGAGATGCGACTCGATTTCCTGCATTCGCCGGAACGCTTCGGTCCGGTCGAGCCGCTTTTGAGCCAGGTCCTCGACGAGCTGATTGTAGGCCTCCAGCGCGGCGCGCACTTCTGGGCTCTTCTCCGTTTCGGCGAGCTTCTTGCCAACCTCGCGAAACAGATCGATGTCGTCCGCGGAAAGTACGGCGGGCTCGATCGTGTGGGCCTGGGCAAGCGTGCGATCGGCGCGCACCCGCAGAACGGCGATGAGAAAGACGCTGCAGGCGAGCCCCACCGCGGCGGCGAGGTCGCGCGGCCACACGAACGGCACCGCTTTGCGCGGTGAGAGCCGCCCGGCGTGCTCGAACGCGTCTTCGATGGCGATCTCCATGAGGGGGGTGCGTTGCTCGGGTGGGAGGCTCGCGAACGACAGCGCATTAGTCAGCCGATCGGCGAGCCCGTGATGTACGTCGAGGGCCAGCGCTCCTACGAACTTCGGAAGTCGGCGACTGGCGGCGTAGGCCGTTCTGCCGATGGTCGCGATGAGTGCGCCCGCCGCAACATCCCTCACCCAGCGCAGCGGAAACCCGGGCACGATCTTGGCCAAGGTGAGCGCCACGGCCAACGCCAGAAGGGAAAGCGCACTCATCGTGACGAGCGCGTCGATGCCGGCCCGCATCCGCATCCGGAGCTCGGTGCGGCGAGCCGCGCGAGCGATGCGGTTCAAAAGGGCTGTCCGGCTCGCGTTGTCAGACAAGAGGGTGCCTCAGCGTCGTTCCTTGCGTGAGATTCAACTTTGTTGACGTTCACAGCGGTTGGAATGTTCCGATCCCTCGAGGGACCAAGCCCGATTTTCACGGCTCGTAGTGCTGTGTAGGTAGAAGTGGCACAGCTGCCGTCGCGCTCGAGCAAAAGCCCTTTTCTGACCTACCTCTCGTTGGGCGTTTCGGCAGCCTCTACTAGACGTTAGCGCGCTCTCGGAGCACGTCCACCCTGGCTTCGGTTGAATTTTTGCCCCCGCCGGACTGCTGATCACGGTAACGGTTGACCTGTTCCCGGCTGACGTACTCCAATCACTGTACACACTGAAGCCTCCACCGAATGGTCACCGAAATGACAAGCGAAGCCACTCCGGTCGTTCTGGTCGCAGACGACGAGCCCAGCATGCTCGCCCTCGTCGGCCAACACATCAAAACCATGGGTTACAGAGTCCTCGAAGCGTCGGACGGCGAGCAGGCTTGGGCGCTTGCCCAGGAGCACCTGCCCGACCTCGTGATTCTCGACGTGATGATGCCGGGCATGAGCGGGTGGGAAGTCTGCCGCAAGATTCGTGAGGACGTGGCTTTGGCGCACACGGCCATCATCATGCTCACTGGAATCGGCGAGAACTTGAACGAGCTGACGTCGCCTCTTTATGGTGCCGATTCCTACATCGACAAGCCGTTCGCGTTCCCCGAGCTCGATGACAAGGTTCGCGGTGCCTTGACCAAGCGCCGCGGCTCGCGCCCGGGGCTCGCTCGCACCGAACCCGAGGACAAGGAGACGAACGGCAATGGCGGCCAAGAGCGCAGCCTCCTGTCCGCCTCCGAACAGACCGAGGAATCGGAAGCCTCGCAAGCCAAAGCCGTCGACGAGGCATGGACCGAAGAGCGATCCGAAGTCACCAACGGTGCCGACGAAACGATCCTCCTCGTGCAAACGGGCAGTCCCGGACAGAGACGAAGGGCCGCATCGACCAAGCCCCAAGCCAGAGCCAAGGCATCGAGCCGTGCTCCGAAGCCGAAGGCCAAAGCCAAGCCGAAGGCCAAGGCCAAGGCGAAGGCGAAGGCCGCGAAGCCCAAGCTCAAGACGAGTCCTAAGGCGAAAAAACCGGCAGCGAAGCGACCCGCGGCCAAGAAAGCCGCGCCGAAGCGCGCGGCGAAGAAGGCGAAGAAGAAGTCTCGCCGCTAACTACCGCCGCAGATTTTCCGCTACCAGATCGATCGTCGGAGCTGCCATAAGCCCACGTGAACTGACCGAACAGGCGGATTTCTCGGTGTTGCGGAGCGAGGCTGGCCACGGCGTCGCGGCTCGTTTCGCATATTGGGGTGGATTCCGACGGCCTCGCCGTAGTTTGCGTTGGGTCGGCGCCGAATCTGCAGATCGTGATCTGCCGATGCCAAGACTGCGGCAGTCATGCTATTTCGTACGACTACGCCAGTTCAGAACCACATCGTGCCGGCGATCGAGAAGACGTTCGCGTCGAGCGGGCGCGCGGGGTTGTCCGACTGGTAGCGGGGATTGAAGTAGAGGAGGTCGGCCTTCGGGTTTTGCGGAACGCCGCGCGCGCCGTAGCCCGGATAAAAATAGTGCGAGTACTGCAGTTCGACGGTCTCGTGCGCGACGAAGCTCGAACGGAAGATCACCCTCGGCGACAGAACCGTGAATTGCTGACCAGGAGCACGCATGCGGTTGTCGGGATCGGTCTCAGGGTCGACGTTGGGATCGGTGTTCAGGTTGGGGACGACGTGATCGACGCGAGTCGATACCGCCAGCCAATCGATGGGCGAATAGGTGATGCGCGCGCCGAATTTGAGCTTGGCTACGTTGTTGAAACGTTCGTCGGCGCTGGCCACCTTCGTGTACATCCCGAAGAGCGTCGCCTTGAGATCGGGGCCATTGCCCCAAAACGCTTCTGGATATCGAGCGAGCGTTCCGAAGCTGTAGTCGTATTGGAAGAGAACGTTCTTCAGCGATCCGGTGCCGTGATTGTTGTTCGACGGGCTGCCGGTGGCATCGGGACCGAGAAAGTTATCCATCATCCCCTGCCCGCCCGCGACGTGCACGACTTGGATCGCACCATCGACATGCTGCGCGTGCGTCATCTTGACGTACGACCCACCCAAGAAAACCTCTCCGTAGATGCCGCCGTTGAATCGAGCATCGGCGCCGTAGATACGAATGCTTCCGTCCGGATCGCCCTGCTCCGCGCGCTCGTCCTGTGTCCAGCTCGTCATGTAATGGAGGCCGCCCTTGACGACGTCCTTGAAATTGGCAAGCGCATGAACGTGCCCGAGCAGCGTGGTGCCTCGCGGATCGGTCGGGGGATGACCATTACCTCCGAAGCCCTGCTCCAAGCGTAACGTAAGATCGCCGAAGGCCCTCTCGAGGCCCGCCGTGTAACCCGTGGCCACCGTCGCGCCGATGACCACTGCGCCATACGCTCCGTAATCCCACTTTCCCGACCCACCGTACCGATCGCGCACGCCACCGACGACCACGTCCAATCGCGTCTTGCTTCTGAACAGATCCTCCACGAGGAAGGTGAGCGAAGGCATGAACGAAAGCGTGAGCTGACTATGCGTCGCGCTCTGCGGTGTCATCTGACCTTGATTGAAATCCCACGACCCCATGAACAGGGTGCCGTACACCTGCCTCGTGCCAATGCTGAAGTTGACGTGAGCCCATGAACCTGGCTGCGAATTGGTGCGCAGCCAAGTGTTGTACGTGTAGTCGGGCAGACTCAGGGTGAGGCTGTGGATCGGCGTCGAGGAGTGGAGCGGATTCTCATCGCCGGGGTTTTTGCTGCCGAGCGCCGCCAACATCGCCGCGCTGAGATAGCCGTGATAAGTGAGCGCGAACTCGTCGGTGATGCCTTGGCCGTATGCAGGTCCATGCACCGGCGGCGGAGCGACCGTCAGCGGTCCAGGCGCGAGCGGATCGGCCGTCAGCTTGGAGGGATTGGAACCTGGACCGCCTTGCGTGCTCGAGTTCTGTGCCGCGGCGGGCCAAGAAAGCAAGAGTCCACCGAGGAGAAGGGACGTGGTGACGGAGCGCATGGACGGGGCCTACTTTCGACATGGGCAGCGAACGTTGTCAACGAGTTTGAGACGACCATTTTCGGTTGTTCGCGTCGTCTGCAGCGCACTGGAGTCACATGCGTGCGCGAGCCTTGGCGGGAATCGATCGTAACGAAGAGCGCGTCGATGCTACGTGCGGATGGGCGCCTTGCACGAATGTCGACGTTGATGGGATGCGCCATGGCCGACCTCGGGACGGGCCGAGGTTACGCAATTCTCCGCGGCTGGCCAAGCACTCGTTCACACTCTCGAATTCCGTCCAGCTAGTCTCCATTCCGGCCAAGAAGCACGGCGTGCGTGATGCACTTGGCGACAGGTCCGCTTTTCCGTTTTGGGCGTGGGAATGTGGCACCCGCCTGATTCACCCAACGAACGAAGGCCGGCGAACGAAAACTCGACAGCGTGCGATATGGACACAAGCCGAGTGAGGCCGGCGCGGTGTCGTCAATCTACGCGTTCGGTCTGTCGGCCAGGGAGCCCAATAGAACGCCGCGCTCCAGCAGGTCCGCCAGGAGCACGCTCAGCGCCTCGATGAAAGCGAGATCGACAGGCAAACGCGCGGCATCGGCGGCGCTTCGGACGACCTGATCGAGCGCGGTCGTTTGCTGCTCGATGAGCACGAACAGACGGGCCGCGACCGGGGTCAGCTCCAGCGTTTCGACGTCGTGCGTCTTGGAATCGCGATAGAGACATAGCGATATGGGTTCGCGCCCCAACGCACCACCCTCTTGATCCGTTCCCAGCCGATGAACCGGATACTCCAGATCGAGCAGGCGATGCGCCGGCGCCAAGACCGCCACGCGGTGCATCTCGAGAGGAACCACGTCGGGTGTCGGCCCTTCCTCATACGCGTACGCCGTCTCGAGCTCCGCCCACTCGTAGCGGGCGAGATCCAAAACGTAGGCGGCAAGCCCGTGCTCTCGAGAGATCGGTTCCCAGTGACGTTCCAGGAACTGCAAGAACTCTCCGGGAATGTCCCGCAGGTAGATCGATCGCGGGCGTTCGATCGCCAGGAACCGATCGACCAGAAGGTGGAAACGTTCGCTGCCCACGATGTTCTTCAGCCGCTCGAAGCCGTGGTCGATGGTTTCGTAAAATCGGGAGCGAACCATGCGCCGGTACGCTTTCCAGCGGGAAGGTTCATGTCCCAAGTTCGCGAAGTCGGCCGCCGGCGCATCCTCGGCGAGAATCAGGTCGCACAAGCTTTTCTGATAGCCGATCCAGCTCACGGTGCGTGCTCGTGCGGGACGATGGTGTCGAGCCTCGCGAGCTCGGCGCAGAGATCGGCCCAGTCGGGAAAGTTGTCGTCTCGCTCGAGAAGAACCGGAACGTCACGACCGATCTTGGAAAGGGCAAATGCCAAGAGATCGTAGACCTCGTTCTTCAGGGGCTCGGCATGCGTATCGACGACGAGCTCGGGATCGGAGTCGTCGTGGCCTGCCACGTGGATCTGCACGACGCGGTCGAGCGGCATCTTCGCGATCATGGCGCGCGCGTCGAATCCGTGGTTCTTCGAGTTGACGTAAACGTTGTTGACGTCGAGAAGCAACGAGCATCCCGCCTTCTCGACGACCCGCGCGGCGAAGTCGCTCTCGTCCATTTCCGCTTGCCCGGGATGCGCGTAGTACGAGATGTTTTCCACGGCCATGGGGAGACCGAGCACGTCTTGCGCTTGCCGGACGCGTGCTGCCACGTGATCGGCTGCTTCCTCGGTGAACGGGAGCGGCAAAAGATCGTGCATGGCCACGCCATCGACGATCCCGAAACAGAGGTGGTCGCTGTGCCAGGGAGTGCCTACGTCGTGCGCGAATTCGGCGAGTGTGCGAAGGTACTCGGGGGAAAGCGGGTCGCCGCCGCCGAGCGACATCGTGAGACCATGCGTCACGATCGGCCAGCGGGCGGCGCACGCCGCGAGTGCCGCCGGAAAGCGGCCCCCGCGCCGCATGAAATTCTCGGGTGCGATCTCGATCCAAGCGAGCTCGGGCGGAGGGCGCTGAAGAATGTCGTCGATCAGCGCCCACCTTAGCCCGAGCCCGACGCCACGGACCGCCATGAACGTGTACTACTTCTTGGCGCCGCAGGAGCCGGCGCCGCAGCTGCCTTCGCCGGCCGGCTTCTTCTTTTTCGTCGAGGCTGCTGCGGGCTTCGCGGCGGGGGCA
>DASWDH010000450.1:0-8692 GCA_036395495.1 Polyangiaceae bacterium | reverse complement strand
ACGGATGGATCCGCCGGTGATCGCGGAGAGCGAGATCCCCAAGGTCGAGCACGAAGGCCAGTGGCACACGCTGCATTAGCGCTTCGAAGCTACCATTACTGCGTCAGATCTTGCCTATGACAGATCACGATCGGCAATTGCCGCGTGTCGGCCATGTAAGTTACGGCGAGGCCGTCGGAGTTGGGCCACCAGATTGGAATGGCCGTCAGGCCTCGCCTCTGCAGCTTCGCCGCTAGCCGGTTCCGCTGTCCGGCTTATGGCTACTCCGATGAAACGATCTGGTAGCGAGGATCGGACGCAGTAATGCTACTTGACGATATCCGTCGGACAGCCGAACACGATCTGAACTTGACGCACACGGCCGCTCGACAGGCGGTCGCAGCCCAAGCCCAACAGGTCGATCGCGTGGTGCGAGAGAGCAGGCTATAAGAACCCGGTCAGCGACGGAGAGAAACGACACTTGGTTTTACTTTAGCACCCGCGAAAGACTACAGTGCCGCCGATGATTGCGGTGCGCGCCGTGGAGACATGAATGGGTCGGTGGAGGTACCTCCCTCTTCTGGTTCCCATCGTGGGCCTGGCCGAGTTTGGCGCGCAGTTCTTCTTTTCGCGCCGTGCCCCTACCCACGATCAATGGACGGAGGTTCGCGCTCTCGTGGCCTCGTGGTACGAGGCCGGCGACCTCGTCGTCATCGCGCCGCATTGGGCGGAGCCGATGGCGCGCTGGAGCTTCGGCGATTCGCTGATGCCGCTGCGCGACGTCGCGCGCCCGGATGCCACGCGCTATGCGAAGGCGCTCGAGGTGTCCATCGTGGGCTCCCGATCGCCAGAGCTCGCCGGCTGGAGACTGCTGCGCGAAACGAAACAGGGACGCTTCACGCTGCGCGCTCTGGCCAATCCAAGGCCGCCGGTCATCGCGTACGATTTCGTCGATCACCTCGATCCCAACTCGGCGGACGTTCGCCTGGAGAGAGGGACGACTCCTTCGGTTTGCTCCTTCACGACCAGCGCACCGGTGGAAGGAGGCGGCCTCGGCGGGCCTCCTATCTTTCCCGCATCGAGGTTCACCTGTCCCGGGGAGCCGAGTCACGTTTTCGTCGGAGTGACGATCATCGATGACGAGAAGTTTCTCGCGCGCCGCTGCATCTGGTCGCATCCCCCCGGCGCTAATGGGGCGATCGTCACACGATTTCGTGGCGTTCCCCTCGGAGCCAAGCTCCACGGCCACGCCGGGATGGGTTGGCTCATCGAACGCGATCGCGCCGTGCCTCCCTTCGCGATTCGGATCCTGGTAGCCGGTGTGGAGGTGGGCAACGTCGTGCACGAGCCGGGCGACGGTTGGAAGTCATTCGAGCTACCCCTGGGAGCCGCGTCGGGCAGCCAAGGTGACGTCGAGTTCCACGTCAGCTCTGCAGGTGCGGGAACGCACGTCTGCTTCGAGGTCGACTCGCGATGACCTCGCGCGCAACGCGTTTCCACTTCGCCGATCACGCACTCGGGCTCGCGCTCGCGGCGCTCTACCTCGCCATCTTGGTCAAAACGGCGCCGGCTATCGGTTATGCGCGCGACGAAGGATTCTACTTCCGGGCTGCCAGCAGTTACGCGGATTGGTACGAGCTGCTCTGGCGCGATCCGGCGGCGGCTGCCCAAAGATCGGTCGTCGACGCCCACTGGTCGAACAACCACGAGCACCCCGGCCTAGTCAAAAGCCTGTTCGGGCTGTCGTGGAACCTTCTTTACAGAAAGTGGCATCTTTTCGCCGAAGAAGGCACGAGCTTCCGTTTCGGCGGAATGTGTTTCGCGGCAGCGGGACTGTGGCTCATTTATCTCTGGGGTGCTCGCGCGCGCTCGCGAACGGCCGGCTTCGTCGGCGCCATGCTCTTCGCGCTCATGCCGCGAATCTTCTATCACGCGCATCTCGATTGCTTCGACGTGCCCATTGCGGTGATGTGGACATTTTGCGCCTATACTTACTGGCGTTCTCTCAAAACACCGGGGCTTGCGTGGGCCATCGTTACCGGCATCGCATTCGGCCTCGCGCTGAACACCAAGCACAACTCTTGGTTTCTGCCCCCCGCTCTGCTCGTTCATGCCGTCATCGCCGGACGTGCGCGGATCGCGCGAGGTCTCGCGCGCGGTCGAATTCGGATTCCGCTGGCGCTATGGGGAATGGCCTGCATCGGTCCGTTCGTGTTTTTCGCGCTCTGGCCGTGGATCTGGTTCGACACCGTCGAGCGCTTGACCGCTTATGCGAAGTTTCACTTGAACCACGACTATTACAACATGGTCTTCTTGGGCGAGACCTACTGGAAGCCGCCCATGCCTCGTGGCTACGTCTGGCTGATGACGGCGGCGACGGTTCCCATCATCACGCTCGTGCTTTTCTTGATCGGTGCGGTCAGTCGTGCCCGCGCCCATCTCGTGCCTCTTTGGGATCGATCCGCGCGAGCGCCGCACGACAGCGCGCAGACCGATCTTTTGTGGGCGATTGGTCTAGGTGTGCAATACGCGCCCTGGATCTTGTCGACGAACACGCCGATCTTCGGCGGAACGAAACATTGGTTCACCGCCTACCCCTTTCTCTGCCTTTTCGCGGGCGCTGGCTTCGACGTCGTCGCGGCGAAGTTGCGGGCTCTTCTCGAAGGGGGCCGCCTGGCGCGCGTGCCGGGGGAGCTCGTCGAGGTGGTGCTCGGCGCGGCGGTGTTCGCCGCGCCGCTCGCCGAAACGATCCACTCTCATCCGTGGGGTCTATCGAATTACACGCCGCTCGTCGGTGGCGCTCCGGGGGCGGCGTCGCTCGGGCTGAACCGCCAGTTCTGGGGCTTTACGACCGGAGCAGTGACCGAATGGCTCAACCAGCACGTCGCTCCTGGGCAGTCGGTGTACATTCACGACACGGCCGGGGATTCGTGGGACATGCTGCACCGCGACGGTCGCTTACTGCCTCACGTGCAGGCGGCGTGGTCGGTCCAGAGCAGCACGTTCGCCCTCTACCACCACGAAGAACACATGGAAACGATCGAGTACCAAATCTGGACCAGCTACGAAACGTCGGCGCCCGTCCATATCGGCGCCTACGACGGCGTGCCGATCATCTACGTGTACTCAAAACCGAACCAGATGCTTCGATGAGCACGGCGTCTACGACTGCGGCAGTCGTGGCTATCATTACTGCGTCAGATCTTGGCGATGACAGATCACGATCAGCAATTGCCGCGTTTCCCCACGCAAATTACGGCGAGGCCGTCGGTAGGACCCATCAGACCGGAATGGCCGCGAGGCCTCGCCTCTGTTTGAGTTACTCGGCGCGGCCTCCGGCCCCGCCTGCGGTGGTTTCGCCGACAGCCAGTTCCGCCTGTCCGGTCAGTACTTGAGTGGGCCTATGGGCTACTCCGATGAAACGATCTGGCAGCGACGATCTGACGCAGTAATGCTATGGGTTTCGACCGGATTCCTCTTCCGCTTTGATCCACGTCGCGAACTCCCGGAGGCCCTCGTCGAGCTGGATTTCGGGACTCCAGTTCCAGAGCTCGCTCGCTCGGCCGATGTCGGCATAGGTGACTTCCATTTCGCCGGGAGGGCGCTCGATGCGGTGCACGCGCGGCTCGATGCCGAGCGCGGCACCGAGTTTTTCGACGAGCGAGTTGACGGTGCACGGCGACGAGTTGCCGAGATTCACGATGCGAAAGCCCGCGTCTTCTTTTATCGCCGAGCACACCCCACTGACGATATCGTCCACGTGCGTAAAGTCGCGCGCCATGGTGCCGTCGCCAAAGACGGTGACTTCCTCCTGACGGAGAATGGCAGTGCTGAATTTGCGGATCGCGAGGTCGGGACGTTGTCGCGGACCGTACACCGTGAAAGGACGAATGATGGTGATCGGTGAGCCATGGATGTGGTGCGCCACGCTGCAAAGCAGCTCGGCACCGCGCTTGGTGGCCGCGTAGGGGCTGGGGGGCTCGATGCAGGGTTCGTCCTCCGAGAAGGGGGCGCGGCTGGTATTGCCATAGACCGAGCTCGAGCTCGCGAACACCAGTGGAACGCCCTGGCGCGACCAAACGTCGAGCACGTTCTGCGTGGCGACGAGATTGGCCCGCACGTAGCGAGCGGGATCGGTCACCGAGAGCCGCACGCCGGCGACGGCGGCAAGGTGCACGACCACGTCGGGTTTGGGAACGCGCGCGGCGTAAGTTCGAATCGCAGCTGCGTCGGCGAGGTCAGCCACCTCGAACGAAAATCGCCGATTCGAGAGGCACGGTGCAATGTGGTGAATCTTGAGGTCGGCAGGGTAGTAGTCGTCGAGCTTGTCGACACCGTAGACAGAGAGCCCTTCGACGAGCAACCGCTCGACGAGGTGCGACCCGATGAAGCCTGCACAGCCGGTAACCAGCGCGGTTCGCGGGCCGGCCGATGCCGTCATTTCCCGCGACCGGCGACCGTTCCGATGCCGCGGTACACGAATCCGTGCTCGTTCAGATTGAACATCGACCAGATGTTGCGCGCGTCCACGATCTTGGGCGAACGCATCCGCTTCTTGAGCTCGTCGAGGTCCGGATTACGAAAGTGGCGCCACTCGGTCATGAGGATCAGCGCGTCCGCGCCGTCGACGCTGTCGTACTCGTTGTCGAAATAGGCCGCCTGCGGCGCGTAGGCTCGCGCGAAATTCGCCGCGGCTTCGGGGTCGTGGGCGCGGATGGTCGCACCCTCTTGCGTCAGGCGCTGCACGAGCCTTCCGGCGGGCGATTCGCGCACGTCATCCGTCTCGGGCTTGAAGGCGAGCCCCCACACGGCGACGACTTTGCCGGCTAGGCCCTCGGGAAACAGCGACATCACCCGCTCGTAAACGTAATCCTGCTGTCTCACGTTCGCGTCGGCGGCCGCATCGACGATTTTGAGCTGCTTGCCGCAATCGCGCGCGAAGGCGGAGAGCGCCGAGACGTCCTTGGGAAAACACGATCCGCCGTAGCCGGGACCGGCATAGAGAAACTGCTGTCCGATCCTGCGATCGCTGCCGAGAGAGCGCCGGATGGAACCGATGTCGGCGCCCAGCGAATCGCAGAGTTGCGACATCTCGTTCATGAACGAGATGCGCACGGCGAGCATCGCGTTGGCCGCGTACTTGGCGAGCTCAGCCGATCGACGATCCATGACCAGCACCCGTTCGCTCGACAGTTGCAGCGGCCGATAGAGGTCGCGCATGGCCTGCTCGGTGGCCCCGTCGGCCACCCCGATGAGCACGCGGTCCGGGCGAAAGAAATCTTCGAGCGCGGCTCCCTCCTTGAGGAACTCGGGATTGGATGCGACGCTGATGCGGTGCCCCGAGAGAGCGCGGACTTTGGCTTCGACCTGGTCGCAGGTTCCTACCGGAACGGTGCTCTTGACCGCGAGAACCGCAGGTTTCTTGCTGGCTTTGGCTATGGTTTCGGCGGCGGTGAAGACATAGCGAAGATCGGCTCGCCCGCCGTCCCCCGGCGGCGTACCGACCGCAATGAAGTAGATATCGCTCTCGGTATAGGCCGGTTCGATGTGGGTTCCGAACGAGAGACGGCGCCCCCGCACGTTGCGCGCGACGAGCTCGGAGAGGCCTGGCTCGAAGAATGGGATTTTTCCGTTTCGCAGCGCTTCCACGCGCTCCTGGTTCACGTCGGTGCACAGAACGTGATTGCCCATCTCCGAAAGCCCCGCCGCGGTGACCAGGCCGACGTAACCCGCGCCAAGAATGGTGATCCTCATTGCCGCGATCGTTAGCACGAACCAACCCGCCGTGAAACCGGGAAGCAGCGAGAATAGTCATTGCAGACCGGAGAGCTCGAGCTGTGTTATGTGCGAGCCGGATGCCTTGGAGGTCGCTGCGGTTACCACGGACGTTCGAATCGTGGGCTTGGCTCACGCTGAACCTCCTCGCCTGGTCGCTCATGGCAATCATGGTCGCGCAGGTCGTGGCGCCCATTTTTCACCAGATGGAGACTCTCGGTGGTCACGACTGGGATCAGATGGCGACCCATCGCTATTTCATGATCAAAGCGATTCGCTCGTACCACCAGCTGCCTTTCTGGAATCCTTACGGGTGCGGGGGCCATCCGGAGTGGGCTTCGACGGAAGGAGCCACGGCGTTGGCCTCCCCGGCCCTGTTGCTCTATTTGCTGGCAAAGCTGCCGGTCGCCCTTCGCACCGAAATCGCGGCGACCGCCGCGCTGTCGGCAATCGGCACCTGGCTGTGGGCCGGGCGCTTCACTAGAAGCCCCGGCCTGCGCCTGTTCGTGTGCGCCGTCTTCGCCGTCAACGGGCGGTGGGCGCTGCAAGCGACGGCGGGTCACACCTGGCACCTCTACTATCTCTGGGTACCGTGGGCGTTCTACTTCTACGAACGCGCACGAACGACGGCGTCAGTTACCGTGCGCGGGGCTCCCGTCGCTCCTGCCACCCTGCCGCTTTCTGCGCGACGGCGCAACATCGTGTACCTGGGGGCGTGCATCGCGATGATGGTGTACACGGGCGCCATCTATCCCTTGCCGCAGACCGTCTTCCTTCTCGGCATCTATTCGGTGCTGCTTGCGATCGTCACTCGTCGCCTCGAACCGATCCGCGTCGCGATTCTGGGGGGTGTGTGGGGCGTGATTTTGGCCGGTCCCAAGCTGTTCCCCATTCTGGACACGATGCGAAAGTATCCGCGGCTCATCGATTCGACGGAGACCATGGACGTCGCCGCTTTTTTCACGCTTCTCACGGCGCGCAATCAGGATTTCGGCGCCCGACTCGCGAACGTCAGCCAATGGGGATGGCACGAGTGGGGCATGTACATCGGATGGGCGCCGGTTCTCGTCATTGGATGGGCGCTGCTCCGCTCCCGCAACAAGACGGATGTGCCTCTCAAGTGGGCCGGACTCACCTCGCTGGTGCTGAGCTTCGGCGCCTTCCATCCGCAGGCGCCCTGGTCGCTTCTCCATGACCTTCCGATATTCAAGTCGCAGCACGTCCCCTCGCGATGGCTCTACCCGGCCGTTCTCTTTCTCGCCCTGCTCGCGGCATTGAACATCGAGCGTTGGCTTCGGCGAATCCCGAAAAAGCGTCTGCTCGCCGAGCTCGTCTTGGTGGCGGCAGCGGGGTGGGTCGCCCTCGACGTCGCCCACGAGGCGAAGATCCCAATGGCGCGTGGATTCTGGATGAAAATGCCGCAGGTCGCCGCGCAGACCACGGGCTTCTATCAGGAAGTGAAAGCGCCCCCGGCCCTACGGTACCTGGTGGACGATTATGCGCCGCCCGGTCTCCCCGCGACGATCGTCAACGTCGGTGTCATCGAGAGCGTGTCGTTTGCTGGGCTGAATCCATGGGCGCCCCGCGACGAGAATGGGAGGATCCGCGGCCTCGGCGCGCGTGGCCGCGGGGAGAGCGAATATCGTGGCGAGGTATTCACGGCGAGCGGAAACGGTGCGGCGACGTTCGTGGAGTGGAGCCCCAATCGCGTCACGGTCCAAGTCGATGGCGCGACCCCGGGCGACCTCGTGGTCATGAACCAGAACTTCGACGAAGGCTGGAGGGCCAACGGAGAAGCCGCCGTCAACCATTCCAATACCATTGCCGCCCGCATCGTCTCGCCGCGGCAGCTCGTGACATTCCGCTACGTGCCTCGCTACGTTCCGACAGGCATCGTCGTGTTCGCTCTCGGCGTGCTTGCGGCTCTCCTTTGGCCGCGATGGCCGCTTCTTCCATTCGGGCTCGATCGTTTCCGGCGAACGTCCGCCGCGCGAAGTAGCTCGAGGGCCGGTGAAGTGGATTCAGTCGCCACCCGAGCCGACGATCATCATCTGGGCGCCGAGCAGGAGCCAGCCGAGCTTGGGTTCGAGCCAACGTAACTTCGCAAGCGCGTGCGGAAAGAAAACGATGTAATCGAGCGCGACGGTGCGAAATCCGGCAGCGCCGAGAAGCCGTTTTGCTTCCCAGGGCCAGAGCAGGATGGCATCGTCGTCGAAAGCGCAATTCTTGACGACGCGGCGTGTGAGTGGATTGAGTGGATTGTGTTCGAACACGACGACTCTTCCGGATGGTGCCAGTTTGGCGCGCAGACCACTCATTAACGCGACGCGTTCGGAGGGAGGCACGTGGTGCAGCACGCCCGAGAGGATGATGGCCTCGAACTTGCCGTCGGGGAGGGCGTCGGCGTTTTCGTAGAAGGTCGCGGTGGGCGCGCGCTGCCGGGCGACGGCAAGACTCTTGCCAGATGGATCGTATGCATGGACGTTGGTGAACGAGCGGACGAGCTGTTCGGTCACGTTCCCGATGCCGCACCCGTAGTCGAGAACGGGGCCGTCCGCGGGCAGGGACATGCGATGAAGGCAATCGAGCTTGTAGCGTGCGAAATATTCCGTGGATTCGCCGCTCGCCGTGATGCTTTGCGCATGCAATGTGTGGTACTCGTCCGCGTAATGATCGAACTTAGGCGCCTGCGGCTGCTCGGCGGACCTCATCGTGACGCACGATAGCACCGCGCTGCGAAAGCGTGGGGGTCACCCGACAGAATGGCCGGCGCACGACGCGAACGCGCTGCCAACCGGCCAAAAAGCTGATAAGACGGCCGCGATGCCGAGCAAGCCCAAAGATTGGCTTGCGACCCCCAACTACGCCGGGGCACCCGACGCCTATTACGGGCTGTGCGAAGCCGCGGGCCGCAACTATTACGAGTGGCTTGCCGCTT
>DASWDH010000449.1:0-8223 GCA_036395495.1 Polyangiaceae bacterium | reverse complement strand
CTGGTCAACGTCGGGATGTGGTCGGAACGGTTCGTGATCATCGTCATGTCGCTGCAACGCGACTTCTTGCCTTCGGCCTGGCACGGCTACGCCCCCACCTGGGTCGACTGGAGCCTTTTGGTGGGGACTTTCTCCCTCTTCATGCTGCTCTTTCTGACTTTTCTCAGGTTGATTCCGTTCATTCCGCTCTCCGAGTTGAAAGAGATGAAGCACCAGCTCGGTCAGGCCAAGGAGGCGTAGATGCGACGAGGAATTCTGGCCGAATTTGCCGCACCCGCGGAGCTGCTGCGCGCCATCCTGGAGCTCCGGCGTCTCGGGTACCGCGAGCTCGATGCCTTTACTCCCTATCCCCTCAAAGACGCGGAAGACGCGCTTGGCCACCAACGATCGCCCATCAATTGGCTGGTATTGCCTTTCGCGCTGGCCGGGGCGAGCGCGGCTTACGCGATTCAATGGTGGTGCAACGCCTATGATTACCCGCTGAACGTCGGAGGCCGCCCACCGAACTCGGTACCGATGTTCGTGCCCATCAGTTTCGAAATGGCCGTGCTCGCAGCGTCGGTAGGCGGGCTTTTGGTCCTTTTCGCGTTGTCCGGTCTTCCCGAACTCTACAGCCCCATCTTCGCGGCAGAAGGATTCGACAGCGCCAGCAAGGATCGGTTTTGGGTCGGCGTCGACGTCACCGACCCGGCGTTCGACGGGGCCAAGCTGCAAGTAGCCCTGCTCACTCTCGGAGCCAGCAAGGTGAGCTTTGCCGGAGTGCCTCCGCCATGATTCGGCTGCTCCCTGCCGCGTGCGCCCTTTCGGTTCTCGGCGCCTGCAACGAGTCGCCGTTCCCCGACGTCGACCTCGAACGCATGATCAACCAAAAACGTTTTGCCGCCTACCAAGCGAGTGAATTCTTCCAAGATGGCCGCGCCATGCGAACACCGCCCCCGGACACAGTAGCGCGCGACCGCATGACCAATCATCCCGCGCTCTCCGATGGAATCGCGAACGGCGCCTACGTCGAACGCATCCCGATCGAGGTGTCGCGCGATGTCATGGACCGCGGTCGCCAGCGCTTCGAGATATTCTGTGCGCCTTGCCACGGCGTCGCCGGAGATGGCGAGTCGATGGTGTCGGTCAACATGCACCTGCGCAGACCGCCGCCCTTGACCGGCGAGCCGATACGCAAGTACCCGCCCGGGCGCATCTTCCAAGTCGTCTCCGAAGGCTATGGCCTCATGCGATCTTATGCCGACAGCCTCACGATCGAGGAGCGTTGGTCGGTCATCTGGTATCTGCGTGCGCTGCAGCTCCGCAGCGCCGTGTCGCTCGACCGGCTGCCCCTCGCCCTGCAGAGCCGCGCCACGACGGAGCTGCCATGAGCGAAACGGGCACGGTATTCCGAGGTCATCGTCGCGCAGAGAGCGCCGCGCTGGCGCTTTTCGGCTTGGGGAGCTTGGGACTCGCGCTCGGTGCCGGTATCGATCGCCAGCAGTTTTTTTTCTCGTACCTGATCGCCTATGCCTACGCCGTCAGCGTGGCGACGGGCGCTCTCATTTTCTTGATGATATGCCACGCGATGCGCGCAGGGTGGCCGGTTGCCGTACGCCGCTTCGTGGAAGCGATCATCGCCGTGTTCCCGTGGCTGGCGATCCTTTTCGTGCCGCTTTGCTTCGGGCTCGGCACCCTCTATCCCTGGCTCCATCTGGATCGCTTCCGGGACCTCGACGAGCGCGCGGTCGTTGTACGAAAGACACCCTATCTCAACGTTCCGGGCTTCCTCGGGCGAGCCGCACTTTTCTTCGCCATCTGGGTGGTGACCGCCTGGCTCTTGCGACGCTGGTCGCTGGCCAAGGACGACGACCCCGAGGCCGAGGTCGAACACAAGCTTCATCGCCTGAGCGCCGCTGCGCTCCCCGCCGTGGCGCTGGCGACCTCGTTTGCAGCTTTCGATTGGCTCATGTCGCTGACGCCGCTCTGGTTTTCTACGATGTACCCGGTCTACTTCTTCGCCGGCGGATTCGTGGCCGCTCTCGCGCTGCTCGCGATCGTGACGTATCTCGCTCGCGAGAGCGGGCTGCTTCCCGCGATCAACGAATCGCATTTCTATGCTCTCGGGCGCCTGCTCTTGGCGTTCACGATATTCTGGGCCTACGCTGCGTTTTTCCAGTTCATGTTGATCTGGATCGGCAACCGTCCCGACGAGGTGCATTACTACCTCCTGCGCGTGCACGGCAGGTGGAGGGTGATGACCGCCATTTTGGTGGTGGCGCAGTTCCTCGTTCCGTTCTGCCTGCTCTTGAATTACCGGCTCAAACGGCACGGTCGCGCGTTGGCGATCGTCGCAGGCTGGATCCTCCTCGCGCACTACGTCGATGTTCACTGGCTCATCGCGCCGGCTTTGCGCGCCGATCGGTTCCCCCTTCACTGGCTCGACCTCGCGGCGCTGCTGGCCGTGGGCGGATCGTCGGTGAGCGTGGCCCTGCTCAGCCTGCGAGGACGCTACCTCGTCCCCATTCACGATCCCAAACTGCCCGAGGCGCTGAGGTACCAGAGCTCATGACCGCACTCCACAATGCCGAGCTCCACCAGGAGCAAGATCGCCTGCCGTGGCAGGGGATCCTGCTGGTCGCCGCGCTGGTGCTGCTCGTGGGCGTCTTGCTCGTGGTCTGGGCCTGGTACAGCCTGCAGCGCCGTGAAGACGCGCTGCGTCCGACGCGCGCTTTCCCCGAGAGGGAGCTCGGTCCACGACGCCCGATTCACAACCAGCTCGAAGACGTTTTCGGAGAAGTGGGACGCGGTCAGTTGATGAATGAACGCAAGCGAGACGAGCTGTCCCGCTTCCAATGGATCGATCGCCAACAGCGGATCGTCGCGATTCCGATCGACGAAGCGATGACCCTGGTCATCGAGGAGAATCGGCCGTGAAAACCGCGCTGGTCGTGTTCGCCCTGGCTGCGATGTCGATCACCGCACCGGTGGGAGCAGCGTCCGGGGCCGAGATGACGCCGCTCCCTCCGGCGATGCGCGAAGTCGACATCGAAGAACGCCTCGGCAGCAAGCTCGACCTCGATCTCACGTTCACCGACACGACCGGCAAAGAAGTGCGTCTGACGGATTCCTTCCGCGACGGCAAACCGGTGGTTCTCACGCTGGCCTACTTCCGCTGCCCGATGCTCTGCGGCCTGGTGCTGCGCGGCCTCGTTTCGAGCCTGTCGGAGCTGAAGTTCGACCTCGGACAGGAATACCGCGCGCTCACCGTCAGCTTCGATCCCCGGGATCGCCCGGAGGAAGCCGCACGCAAGCAGGCAACCACGCTCACGTCGCTGCACCGGCAGGCCAAAGGCGAAGACTGGCCGTTCCTCGTCGGCAAACCGAACGTGGTTCGCGCCCTCGCCGCGAGCCTCGGCTTCCGCTTCGCCTGGGACGAGCGGAGCGGTCAATACGCGCATCCCGCGGTCGTGTTCGTTCTGACGCCGGATGGCCGCATCTCTCGTTATCTGTACGGAACCGAGTTTCCGACGCGCGACGTGAAGCTCGCCCTCGTCGAAGCGGGATCCGGACGCATCGGCACCATCGTCGACCGCATCCTTCTCACTTGCTATCGCTTCGATCCCGCTGCCCGCCGATACGGCCCGTTCTTGCGGGGGTTCATGCGAATCGGCGCGTTTCTGATCCTACTTACGGTGGCGACGCTCCTCTTCGTTCTCTTTCGGGCCGAGCGTCGCCGGCGCGCAGCGGCGATGGGCCGGCCATGAACGAAACGCTGCGCCGCCTGCTCTTCTTGCCGCTGCAGCGGTCGACGGTCGCCTACGAGATCGACCGCCTCCATTACTTCGTCATCTCGGTCACGCTGGTGGGCTCGGTGCTCGTGTTCTTGCTGGCGACGATCTTCACCATCCGCTATCGCCACCCTCCGGAGGAGCCGGCGACGCCCAACGTGCAGGCCGGTTATCACAGTCCCGCGATTCTCCTGGAGATCGTGATTCTCGCCGGGCTTTTGCTGCTCTTTCTCACGTGGTGGGTCATCGGCTCGCGCCAATTCGTGCGGCTCCGCGTCGCGCCCGACGACGCGCTCGAGGTGTACGTCACCGCCAAGCAGTGGATGTGGAAGTTCGCCTACCCGAACGGCAAGCGGGCGATCAGCACGATGTACGTCCCGGCGCGCCGGCCCATCAAGCTCATCATGACGTCGCGCGACGTGATTCACAGCTTCTACGTCCCCGATTTTCGGATCAAGCAGGACGTCGTCCCCGGCCGGTACACGACGGTCTGGTTTCAGACGACAGAACCTGGCACCTACCAGATTCTCTGCGCCGAATACTGCGGCACGGCCCATTCGGCCATGCGGGGCGAAGTCATTGCGCTCGAGCCGAGCGACTACGAGAGGTGGCTCGCGGAAAGGCCTTTCGAGTCTGGTCCGGCCGGTGAAGCGTACGTCGAGCCCTATACGCCGGAAGAAGGACCGCGGCCCCAGATGATCAATCTCGTCAACGAAGGTCAGCGCGCGGCGGCCGAGCATGGCTGCCTGCGCTGCCACAGCACCGACGGCTCGGCCCACATCGGCCCGACGTGGGGCGGACTCTTCGGATCGACGGTGCCGCTCGCCGGCGAACGGCAGACCATCGCCGACGAAGCGTACATCACCCAATCGATGATGGACCCGACCGCGAAGATCCATCGCGGGTACCTACCGGTGATGCCCACGTTTCTCGGTCGGATTCGGCCCACCGAAACGGCGGCGATCGTCGAGTTCATCAAGTCCCTGCGCAACGTACCGCGTCAGGGCCCAGAGGGCGAAGATCCAGGTCCGGTCCAGGGAAGGATCACGCCATGACGAGCGGAACGTATGAGGCCGACCTCGTCGGTGTGCCGGAAACGCATGCGCCCACCGATGTGGGACTCGACTATCTGCGCGCGGACAGGGGCATTCGCTCTTGGCTGTTGACGACCGATCACAAACGAATCGGTCTCATGTTCTACATCGTCGTGATTTTCGCATTGATTCTGGGTGGGATCTTCGCGCTGCTCCTGCGCACCGAGCTGTTGACCCCGGAGCGAACGGTGATGGACGCGGTCACCTACAACCGCATGTTCACCCTTCACGGCGTGACGATGATCTGGCTCTTCATGATCCCCGCGATTCCCAACGTCTTCGGTAATTTCGTCTTGCCGATCATGCTCGGTGCCAAGGATCTCGCTTTCCCTCGTCTGAACCTGGCAAGCTTCTACGTCTACTTGCTCGGATGCGTCGTCACATTGGGCGCCATGATCTGGGGAGGGGCCGACACGGGATGGACGTTTTACGTTCCGTACAGCACGACTTCGCAATCGGCCGTCGTCCCGATCGTGCTCGGCATCTTCATTTTCGGTATTTCGTCGATCATGACGGCGGTGAATTTCATCGTCACGACCCACACGATGCGCTCCGCCAACCTCTCCTGGTTTCGTCTGCCTCTCTTCGTGTGGGCGCTCTATGGCACCAGCGTCATCATGTTGCTGGCGACACCAGTGCTGGGGCTATCGGTGATCGTGGTCGCGCTCGATCGCGCTTTCCAATTGGGCATCTTCGATCCCGCCCTGGGAGGCGATCCGGTGCTATTCCAGCACCTCTTCTGGTTCTACTCCCACCCCGCGGTGTACATCATGATTCTCCCCGCGCAGGGCGTCATGAGCGAGGTGGTCTGCACTTTCTCGCGCCGGCAGCCCGCTTCGTACGGAGCCATCGCCATGTCCTCGCTGGGCATTGCGCTCGTGGGCTTCGGAACGTGGGGGCACCACATGTTCGTGGCAGGCATGAGCGAGTTCGACGCCAACGTGTTCGGCGTGCTCTCGATGTTCGTCGCCATCTTCTCGGCGATCAAAGTTTTCACGTGGGTGGCAACGATGCATCGTGGTTCGATCCACTTCAATACGCCGATGCTCTACTTCTTCTGGTTTCTGTTTCTCTTCGTGTTCGGTGGGATGACCGGCGTCGCCGTGGCGACCGAGTCGCTCGACGTGCATTGGCACGACACCTACTTCGTGGTTGCGCATTTTCACTTCATCATGGTGGGGGGCACGCTCACCGGTTTTTTAGCCGCCGTTCACTACTGGTTTCCGAAAATGTTCGGGCGTCTCTACTCCGAGCGGATGGGTCTCCTCACGTCCTTCGCGGTTTTCACCGGCTTCGTTCTCACGTTCTTTCCCCAGTTTTTGCTGGGAAACGCGGGCATGCCGCGGCGTTACTACAGCTACCCAGCGCGCTACCAGTGGCTCAACGTGCTCTCGACGGGAGGAGCCTGGCTCTTGGGTGGGGCGCTCGTCTTGACGCTCGGCAATCTCCTGGTCGCTCTCTTCTGGGGCAAGCGCGCCACGGCGAATCCTTGGGGCTCGCGCGGGTACGAGTGGATGACCCCCGTTCTTCCGCCGAAAACCAACTTCGCCTCGACGCCATTCATCGGGCGCGGCCCCTACGACTACGATCGGCCCGAAGAGGCTGCGCATGCATGAAGGGCCGTTGCACCCGCAGTTCGAGGATCTCGAAAGGCAGAGAGACGCTGCCCGTCTCGGGATGTGGGCCTTTCTCGGAAGCGAAGCCCTCCTTTTCACCGGTTTGTTCGTGCTCTACGCCGCGTATCGCACGCTTTACCCCGATGCGTTTGCCGCCGCCGCAAGCCTCAACGATCGCGCGCTCGGCACGATCAACACCTTCATCCTGCTGACCAGCAGTTTCACGGTGGCGCTCAGCGTACACGAGGTGAGGCTCGGTCGCGCGAGGCGCTCGGCCCTCCTTCTTTTGGCGAGCATCCTCCTCGGTTTCGTGTTCCTCGGGGTCAAGCTCACCGAATATGCCGAGCACTTTCGCGAAGGGATTTTCCCCGGACCGAGCTACCGCTACGAGGGTCTTCGCGGTTTCGGCCCTCGAATCTTCTTCACGCTGTACTTCCTGATGACCGGCCTTCACGCGCTGCACGTCATCGCGGGCATGGGGATGCTTGCCTGGGTGATGGTCGGCGCTTGGCAGCACCGCTACTCGCCGCTCTACCACACCCCCCTCGAGCTGGGCGCGCTCTATTGGCACCTCGTGGACGTCATCTGGATTTTTCTCTGGCCCTGCCTTTACCTCATGCACGCGTAAAGGAGACCCGTGAGGCACGCTTCGTCGCTTCGGTACGTCATCGTGTGGCTCTCTCTGATGGGCCTTGCCCTGCTCTCGTTCCTGCTCTCCGGCACGCACCATGGTGCGTTCGACATCGTCTTCGCGCTGGTCATCGCCCTCGCAAAAACGACGCTCGTCGCACTGTTTTTCATGGAGCTCATCGAGCATCGCTTCATCAACACCATGGTCGTCCTCGTCTCCGCCGGCTTGATCACGCTGCTACTCTCGCTCACGGTCGCCGACATCGTGACTCGCCATACGTTTCCGAGGGGGCCGGTTCCGACGACACCCCAAGCGGCGACGAGGTAACGAGCGCGGCGCGATCTTGTCGGTACTGTGCGGTCGCGGTCGCGGTCGAGGTCGAGGTCGCGGTCGAGGTCGCGGTCGCGGTCGAGGTCGCGGTCGAGGTCGCGGTCGCGGATCCTGTTGCCCCGGAACCGACCACTTCGCGGCACTGCGCGCCACCGCCGGCAAGCTCGTGCCAAGCCGACGTGACGCGCGATTTCTTCGCGCGCATCTCCTTGCTTGTCACGAGCTTGCATGCGGCGGCGCGCCTACGATTTGCCGCTCCGGTGAGTTTGGGGTCGTCGGTGTTCTTCATGGCTTGGGTCCTTCGACGGGGCGAAAGGACCCAAGCCATGAAGAACTCACCCTCTCTCCCTCATCACAGGCTCCACGTGTTCGGACTCGCCCGCGAGATGCTCGTCGCCGTCCGCGACGCCCACATTCGCGACGCCAAGCTCCGGGACGAAGCTCTTCGCGCTGCGAAGGGGACGTGTCTCAACTGCGCGGAGGGCGCCGGTCGCGTCACGCGGGCGGACAAGGCCCGCGCGTTCACCGTCGCGCGCGGCGAAGCGGTCGAAGCTGCCGCCGCCGTCGAGATCGCCGCTCTTCTCGGCGATGCGCGGGCCGAAGACGCCGAGCGGGTCGCCGTGCTGGCGGACCGTGTCGTCGCGATGCTCACACTCCCAACGCAACCGACAAGTGTGCTTGGACGGCTTCGAATTTCGCGCGATTTGCTTCGGGTTCCTTGGGCGGAGACGCTCGGTCGGCGTGCGAGGAGCAAGCGTGGGCGATGACGTCCACCCCTTTTC
>DASWDH010000448.1:0-2001 GCA_036395495.1 Polyangiaceae bacterium | reverse complement strand
CCGACGAGCGTCGGCGGTTGCTACGTCGCCTGGATTTCGCTGTCGCCGAGCGCGTCAGCCGCTCCTTCCGTCGGCCGTGAAAGGGTCGGCGCACTCGTCGATTCCTCCGGGCTCTCCTTGCCGCTGGTCACCGACCCGGATGGGGCGCTCCTCGTCGTCGGGGTTTCGCCGGGAATTTCTTCGTTCCACCTTGCGTCTTCGGGTTTCTGGTACGACTCTCAAACGCATGACAGAGCCAAACTCGAGCCCGCCCGGTGAGGCGGCCGAACCGAACGGGGCACGGTCGAGCGCACCGTCGCACGTATCGGAGAACATCTCCTTCGAGGACGGCATCCGCCGCCTCGGCCAGATCGTCGAGCAGCTCGAGCGTGGCGATCTGCCCCTCGAGACGTCGCTACGACTCTTCGAGGAAGGCATCGGTCTCGCGCGCATCTCCCAGAACCGGCTCGACCGCGCGGAGAGGCGCATCGAAGAGCTTCTCGGTATCGACGCCGATGGCCAGGTGGTCACCCGTCCTTTCGAGGCCAAGCTCGATGGAGGATAGACAGGCGAGGAAGACGGCGGCGGCGCTCATCGTCGGCAATGAATTACTGAGCGGCAAAGTCCAAGACGAAAACGTGATCGCGTTGGCCAAGCTGCTGCGCGAGCTCGGCATCCGCCTGTGTCGGGTCGTCATGGTGCTCGATGATCCCGAGACGATCGCCGCCGAGGTCCGTCAGCTCGCTCGGGACTACACCGTGGTGTTCACGAGCGGTGGCGTCGGACCGACGCACGATGATCTCACGATCGAGGGGGTCGCGCGCGGCTTCGGCGTCCAGGTGGTTTCTAGCTCGCTCATGGCTTCGATGCTCCAGACGCACTACGGCGACCGCTGTACGGAAGGTCACCTGCGCATGGCGCTCATCCCGGAAGGGGCGGAGCTGGCGACCAACGCCGAAGTGATCTGGCCTGCCGTCGTGATGCGTAACGTCTGGATTCTGCCGGGTATCCCCGAAGTTTTTCGAATGAAACTGTCGCTCGTGCGTGAGCGCCTGGGTGGCGGGGCCCCTTTCGTCAGTCGAGCGGTCTACACCAAGATGGATGAAGGGGATTTGAAGCCTTTGCTTGATCGGGTGGTCGCGACGCATCCCGACGTCGAAGTGGGATCGTATCCGAAATGGTCCGATCCCGGCTATCGGACCAAGTTGACCTTCGATGGCCACGATGCTGCCGCCGTGGCTCGCGCGATGGAGGCATTCTTGAAAGTGCTGCCCGCCGGCGAACCGCAGCGCGTCGAGTAGACCGGTCAGCCCGACGGCGTCGTTTTCGCGGGCAGAATCTTGTAGAGGAGGCGCACTTCGCCGGGCTGGCGAAACGGATATTGGTCTTTGCCGAGGTATTTCTTGGCCATCTTGTCGATGTGGGCGTCGGCGCCGTTTTCGGTGATGTCCACGACGCTCCCTCGGACCTGCAGGTAACGATAGGGGTTGTCGGGATCCATGATCGAAAGTGCAACGCGCGCGTTGCGCTGCATGTTCTTGTCTTTTTGCCTCCCTCGCGCGGAATTGACGAGCACGTGGGTGCCGTCCCAGTCGCACCACACCGGCGTGACCTGCGGCGAGCCGTCCGGCATCAAGGTCGCCAAGTTGGCAAAGGCTTTCTTTTCGAAGAGATCGAGGAATTTGTCGGGAATGGTCGAGCCCATGGCGATCTCCTTGTGAATCGATAGCTGGCCTTTACCAGCGATGATGGTCGGGGCGCATCGGCCTTGTGACAGCGGGGAGAGGCTCGAGCCGATCGCGAACCGCCCATGCGTGGCGGCCGCCGGCGGAGATGGTCGTGCCGCCATTCGCACGCGACGACTTTGCGCTGGAAAGAGCGGCCTACGATCGTGGCGTGGGATGTGCTTCGAGCATCGGGATGATGAAGGCTTCCACGCCCAATGCCGGGGCCACATGCCCGGTACCGCTCCCACGCGAACGGGGCATTTCGCACGGCTTCGACAGCCTCGCCGACGCCGAG
>DASWDH010000447.1:0-7454 GCA_036395495.1 Polyangiaceae bacterium | reverse complement strand
AAGGTCGGTCGTACTCGGCTTGCAGACGGCGCACCTTGGCACGAAGCTCGAGCACCCCGAGCGACGGTGTGTCGTCGATCCAGATCGGCAGCCGATACAAGAACGACGCCGCCTGCGTAAGGCTGTTCCAGTCGCGATCTTGCAGAAAGCCTTGGCGCATCTTGCCTACGTCGACGCGTCCTTCGGAGCAAACCATCCTGCTCGCCAGCTGCTCGCGCGGCATTTCCAGAGAGAACACCACCACGCCCATGCCGGGCTCCTCGCGCGCTTCGCCGACTCCGAGATCCTCGAGCCCCCCCTCCGAACCGGGCTCCGCGATCGTCTTCGGTGACGCAACGTTGACGGCGACGTTGAGCACGAACGATGTCTTGCCCATCCCTGGACGGGCCGCCACGATCGTGAGCTCGCCATCGTGCAGGCCCGCCGTCTTGCCGTCGAGCCTCTCGAAGCCGGTTGGTACCCCGGTGATCCGCTCGCCGCGCCGCGCGAGCTCGGTGATCTGCTCGAACACGCTGCGGATGATGGGCTCGATCCGCTGGACGCTGCTTGCCTCCGGCATGCGGGCGATCTCGTAGACCGCTTGTTCGGCCCCATCGATGAACGCTTGCACCTCCCCGACGTTGCCGTAGCCTTCAGCCGCCACCTTCTGGCAGGTCGCAATGAGCTGGCGGACTCGCCATTTCTCCTTGACCATCCGAGCGTAAGTTTCGACGTGGGCGACCGAAGGCACCGAGTCGACGAGCTGGGCCAGGTAGGCACTGCCGCCCACTTGGGAAAGGCGCTCCCGGTCGCGCAGCGCTCCCGCTACGCTGACGATGTCGACGGGAGTGCCCTTGCTGGAGAGCTCGACGGCCGCCTCGTAGATGCGCCGATTCGCTTCGGAGTAGAAATGTTCGGGCTGGAGCGTCTCCAGAACTTTGTCGAGCGCGTCGCGCTCGATCAGGATCGCCGAGAGGACCGCCGCCTCGGCATCGAGGTCATGGGGCGGTACTCGCCCGGACGCCGGCATCAGGGGCGGAGCTTCGAACGCCTGCGCGCGCGCCTGTCGGGTCTGCATTCAACTTACCTTGAGGATGCGGTGAGGCCTGCGCAAAGGCGGCCCTGACAGGCAACTTCCCACCGCCAAAATCTCCACGAGCTAGTCACGATTTCCTCGCACGTTTCCCCCAGGCCCGGATCCAAATGACGAAGCCCCCGGCCGCTTGGAAGCTCCGGGGGCGCTCGACGTGAGTCCCCAAAAGTACATTCGGCGCATCCCGTTCGTCAACAGGGATCACTCCGCCGTCGTCGGTTTAAGAACATGACGCGGAGCGACTTTGTGTAGCCCCGAAGTCGCGGCGTAGCACCTCGTGCTAAGGTCCGCCGCCGTGCCGCGTCGTTTGCCGCTCCTTCCTATCTTTCTCATCGTGTTGGTCGATGTCTTCGGCTTGGCGATGATCATTCCGCTCCTCACGATCTATGCCGAGCAGTTCGGTGCGAACGCGCTCGAAGCGACGCTTCTCATTTCGATCTACGCCTTCTGTCAACTCTTCTCGGGCCCCCTGTTCGGGAAGATCTCGGACCGCATCGGTCGAAAGCCTCTGCTCGTCTTGAGCCAGATCGGCACGTTCATCGGCTTCGTCGTGATGGCCCGCGCAACGACGCTGTGGATGCTCTACGTGGCGCGGGTCATCGACGGCGCTACCGCGGGAAACATATCCCTCGCCCAGGCCTACATCTCCGACAACAGCGATCCCAAAGACCGCACCAAGTCGTTCGCTCTCATCGGGATCGCCTTCGGCCTCGGGTTTCTCATCGGGCCGCTCCTGACGGCGTACCTCGTCAGGTATTCGCTCAATGCTCCCATCTATGCGGCCTCGGGCATGTCGCTCACCAGCATCGTCTGCACGTTGACGCTTCTTCCCGGCGGCGGCTCCCAGACGAGCCCGAGCGACGCCCGCGCCGATCCGGGCCCCGGCGGCTTCCGACTCGGTCTCTTCGAATGGAGGACCTACGCGCAGTACTTCGGCCGCCCCATTCTGAACGGGCTTCTGGCGCAGTTTTTCTTCTACGCCATCGGCTTTTCCACCTTCACCTCCGGGTTCGCTCTTTTTGCCGAGCGAAGGTTCACCTGGAGCGGTCACCCCTTCACGCCACGCGAGATCGGATTCGTGTTGGTCTACGTCGGCGCGCTCGGAATCATCCTGCAGGGTGGACTCATCGGACGATTGGTGAAGCGCTTCGGTGAGTCGTCTCTGGTATCCGCTGGGTTCGCATCCCTGGTCGTCGCTTATCTGATCTTGGGACCGATCGGCACCATTCCCTGGCTCGTCGTCGTATCGACGATCTCCTCGTTCGGCAACGGCGTGCTGCGCCCCGCGCTGACCAGTTTGGTTTCGCAATGCGTCGGGCGCGACGAGCAGGGAGTCGCCCTCGGTCTCAACCAGTCGCTCAACTCGGTGGCACAGATCCTCGCACCGATTCTGGGAGGCACGCTCATCGGCCACCAGCAACTCACGATGTGGGCGTGGGTTGCCGCCGCAGCCGCTCTGGTCGGGCTCCTCGCCGCGCGCTGGGGCTCCGCCCTCGTCCCCCACCGCCGCCACGCTCTCTAACGGACAGGCTGTCCCTGCTAGAGCCTGCTGGCAGGTTTGTTTTACGGGGAGACGGGGAGGCGGGGATTTTTTGGTTTGGGGCGCGCTCCAGAACTGTGTCGAAGAACGCGATCGTCGCTCACCGGAACAATGAATCTAACTCTGAATAAAAAAAACAAGAACTCCCCGCTTCACCGCCTCCCTGTGAATCTTTCCTCGCCGGTCAGGACGGCGTCGCCGGCAGGCGAGGCAGGCAAGGGGGCGAGGCGGGGAAGACGGGGAGGGCTGCTATTTCTTGGGGACGACTTGCACCTTGAAAGCGGCCAATACGTCGCCGAGCAGCTTGGCCGTGACCTCGAAGGTGCCGGCCGTGCGAATCGGGTCGCGCAGCTCGATGCGCTTGCGGTCGATCTCGATGCCCTGCTCCTTGAGAGCTGCGACGATGTCTTTCGTCGTGACCGAACCGAAAAGGCGATCCTCTTCGCCTACCTTGCGCTCGAGCGTAACCGTGACGCCGGTGATCTTGCCGCCGAGAGCGGTGGCTTCGGCATGCGCCTTGGCCGCCCGCGCCGAGGATAGGCGCTGCTGGTGCTCGAGCTGCTTGACGTTTCGAACCGTCGCCGGCATCGCGAGCGAACGGGGGATTAGGTAATTGCGGGCGTACCCCGGGCGGACGCGGACGAGCTCGCCGCTCTTGCCGAGGTTTTTCAGGTCCTGCTGGAGGATCACTTGAATCATCGTTGCCATGACGAGCCCCTCAGCTGGTGACCGTGAACGGCAAAAGAGCGATGGTGCGGGCGCGCTTGATGGCCAGGGTGACCTTGCGCTGATGACGCGCGCAGTTGCCCGAGATGCGCCGCGGAACGACCTTGCCCCGATCGCTGATGAAGTACTTGAGGGCTTGCGGGTCCTTGTAATCGATGGTGACCGCCTTGTCCGCGCAGAACTTGCAGACGCGCTTGCGGGCGCCGCGCCGGCGGCCGGGAGCATCCGCGTTCAGATCGGGCGTCCTGCCGAAATCTTTGTCGTCGCCGAAATCGATGTTGCGCTGGCTCATGGTTTTTTCTCCTCCTTGACGCCGGTGCTCGAGGCCGGACTCTCGGATTTGGGCGCTTCGGGAACGACCCAGTCGTCCTCCAGTGTTTCATCGATCTCGTCGCCGAACTCGCTCTCGGGAGCGCGAGGTCGCTCGACCTCTGGCGCATCGACGAGCCCGAGTGCTTTCTCGCGCGACTCTTCCTTCTCTTCTTCCGGCGCGGCCTCGATGCGCGCGAACTTCACTTCCTCGGGATCGACGGCGACGCTGTCGACCTGCACGTCCTCGCGCAAGAGCACCGTTTGAAACTTCAGCACGGTGTCGAGCATGCGCAGATTTCGTTCGAGCTCGGTGACGACGGCGCCCCCTCCCAAGTACTTCAGATAGTAATAGACGCCGCGCTTCTGCTTGGCCACGGTGTAGGCGAGCTTGCGGCGCCCCCACGTCTCGACTTTGACGAGCTTACCGCTTTCGCGGCTCACGACGTCGGCGACGCGGTGCGCCACCTTGTCGGCGCCGTCGGGATCGACGTCCTGTCGCAAAACGTAGATCGTTTCGTATTCTCTGGCGCGCTTGTGCGCCTCTGCTCCAGTTTCCATGCGAAAATCTCCTTTTGGACTTCGGCCCCGGGAACGTTCGCCCCGGAGCAAGGAGCCGCGCAGCACCATGCCGTGCGGTTCGAGCGACCAGTTTAGATGCCGGCCGCCCTCAGCTTCCCCTCCCCTTGCGATCGAGGTGTTGTGTTTGTGGTGTTACTCGGCGTGGCCTTCGGCGGCGCGGCCTGCGGCTCGCCTGCGCCACCCTGTTCTCCCTGTCGCTTGGGCCGCGTGTTCATTTCGTTCATAGCCCGCGCAACCCCTTCGTTCACGATCTTGAGGACCATCTTGGCGGCGCGATCGATCATCGGTTGAACGAGCGGCCGCTCGGTGGTGCTGAACGCCGATAGAACGTAATCGGCCACCTCGCCCGCGAAATCGGCAGGGGGACGGCCGATGCCGATTCGCACCCGAACGAAGTCAGGGGTGCCCAAATCCTGCACGAGCGAACGCAATCCGTTGTGCCCCGCGTGTCCGCCGCCCAGTTTCATGCGAATTTCGCCGAAGGGGAGATCGAGCTCGTCATGCAAGACGACGAGGTCGCTCGGCGCGACATGAAAGAAGACAGCTGCCGCCTGCACGCTTCGGCCCGACTCGTTCATGAACGTCTCCGGCCGGAGAAAAATGCATTCGTGACCCTCGAGCGACCCTTTGGCGAACTCACCGTGGAACTTCTTCCGGAGAGCTCCCACGTCGCGCGCTTGGCGGATGAGCTCGTCGAACGCGAGCCGCCCCACGTTGTGGCGCGTCGACGCGTATTCGCGCCCGGGGTTGCCGAGTCCGACAATCATTAGCGGCGAGGAGGTCATGATGCGGGCTCGCGGACTCGTTACTTCTTCTTTTCTTTGCCGCCGGCGGGCTTCTTCTCTTCTTTCGCCGCAGCAGCACCTGCGGCGGGAGCCGCGGCAGGTGTTGCGCCGGCACCGGCCGGCCCCGCTGCACCAGGAGTCCCAGGTGCGGCCCCCGGTGTACCGGCCGCTGCTGCACCCTCAACGTCTTCGGGCTTCTCTTTCTCGGGTGCGACCACTCCGGCCACCGTCTGATCGGCCGGCAAACGCACGGTCACCCCCGGTGGAAGCGAAAGATCGCTCGTCTTGACGTGGTCGCCGAGATTGAGCGCCGTCACATCGTGCTCGATGACCGCCGGAATCTTCTCGGGCAGGGACCGAATGGGAAGCCTGCGGTAGACCTGCCGAAGGATCCCGCCGAGCACGACGCCGGCCGCCTTGCCCTTGCAGACGAAGGGGACCTCGACGTCGACCGGCTGATCGAGCTTGATTTCGACGAAATCGGCGTGCAGCAACTCGCGGGTGACCGGATGCGTGGTGTACTCGCGCAAGAGCGCGGTAATCTTCCTTTTGCCCTCGATACCGAGCTCGACCACCGTGTTCTGACCGTGCGCGCTCTTCAAGATGTCGGTGAGTCCCTTGGGAGCGACCGCCAAACTGACGGCTTCGAGCCCCTTACCGTAGGCAACGGCTGGGATTTGGCCTTCCCGGCGGAGCCGCCTGGAGGAGGTTTTGCCCGATTCATTGCGGATCTTGGCGTCGACCTTGATGATATCCATGACAATCTTGTCCTGACCTGCCTAAACGAAGAGCGAGCTCACCGAGTCGCTGTTGTGGATACGCCGGATGGCCTCGCCCAAGAGACGCGCGATCGAGATCTGCTTGATCTTGCCCGACTGGGCGGCCTCAGGCGAGAGCGGAATGCTATTGGTAAATACGACTTCTGCAAGGGGAGAATCGGCGATGCGCTGCATCGCCGGTCCGGAGAGGACGGCGTGGGTTGCGCATGCGACGATGCGCCGTGCCCCGCGAGCTTGCAGCGCGAGGGCCGCGTTGCAGAGCGTCCCGGCCGTGTCGACCAAGTCGTCGACGATGATGCAGTCCTTGCCGTTCACGTCGCCGATGATGTGCATGACCTCGCTTTCGTTGGCGCGCTCGCGCCGCTTGTCGATGATGGCGAGGGATGCATCGAGTCGCTTGGACCACGCCCGAGCCCGCTCCACGCCTCCGGCGTCCGGCGAAACGACGCAGGCGGTGCGATTGAAGTTTTTCTTCAAGTAGTCCTCGAGAAACACAGGCAAAGCAAAAAGGTGATCGAAAGGAATGTTGAAGAAGCCTTGAATCTGCCCGGCGTGCAGGTCGATGCAGAGCACACGATTGATGCCAGCGGACACCATGAGGTCGGCGCACAGCTTGGACGTGATGGGTGTGCGGGGGGCGACCTTTCGGTCCTGTCGGGCGTAGCCATAGTAGGGAACGACGGCGGTGATCGAGCCGGTCGAGGCGCGGCGCAGAGCGTCGGCCATGATGAGCAGCTCCATCAGGTTGTCGTTCACCGGAGAGCAGGTGGGCTGGATGATGTACGTGTCGACACCGCGCACGTTTTCCCGGATTTCGCAGAACGTCTCCCCGTCGCTGAACCGTGAGACTCGGCATTGGCCGAGCGGCATCTCAAGAACCTGCGCTATCTCGAGAGCCAGCGCAGGATTCGCGTTGCCCGAGAAGATGCAGACCTTCTTGAACACGGGTGCCTCCAAAGATGAGCTGTGCCTGCCCCGAGGGCGTGGACACGGTGATTTCCCAAGCAAAAGCGGCCTTGGGAGGGGGCGGAGAGTTAGCAGGCCACAGGGGGTATGTCAACGCGATGATACCACACCCGAGTCGCGGGGGCTCTTCTTCGCAACCCGCGACTTCTCCTTTATTTTTCGCGTTTTCGGCTCACCTTGTGTTACTCGGCGCGGCCTCGGCCCGCCTGCGTTCCTCGAAACCGTCGAGCCGAAGAGTGAACGAGCCCTCGGCCTTGTTACCCGCACCGTCGACGACGGCGTAATACGCCCCCGGATCGAGCACCGTCTGCACGATGACCCGGCCCGGATCCTCTCCTGCCTCGGCGCACTTCACCTCGGTCGCATCGTCGGCGCAGACGCGGCGCAGGGACACGAGCCCGCGAAAGCCCTGCGTTTCCAAGGTGAGACGAATGCCCATTCGCCGTGGCACCGCGAATCGGTAGACGCGATCCGGCGAAGTATGGGATGTCCCGCGGCCGCCGCAGCTCGAGGAAAACTTGTCGCCTGCGCCGGCCGTCGTGCCGGTTTCTTTGCGCTTGAACGATAGGGCCGGAACGCGGGCGCACGCTGCTTCGAGCTGGGCCATGTCGCGAACTTTGTAGGAGAGCGAGAAGCGCCCGAGCGACTCCGGCCGTGCGCCGTCGACGACGAGAAAGTAGGGCCCGGGGTCGAGC
>DASWDH010000446.1:0-13726 GCA_036395495.1 Polyangiaceae bacterium | reverse complement strand
CCGACCTCGCCAACCGCCACGACACGCGGGTTTCGCGCCAACTGCGCGAGCTCCGCGAGCTCCGCCTGCTCGGCACCCGAAGCATCGTGCGGGTGCACGCCCACGGTCGCGAATACGTTGGCACGCTCGTCGGCGAGGGCGACCGCCGCGCGCGCCGCCCCCAGATCACGCCCGACGCCGATACAAACGAAAGCGCCCACACCACACGCCTCGGCGCGAGCCAAAACGTCTGCCGGTCCCGCTGGCAGATACGCCGGATCGAGGTGGCAATGCGAATCGATCAGCATGACCGCCGCGCTAATTGACGAGCTCGGCGTAGCGCCAGCGAACCAGGGACGAGGCGGTGTCGCGGACGCATTCCTCGCAGTATTCGTACGACTGCTTCATTCGTTCGATGGCAGCCCTGGCTCCGGACTTGCGCTCCTCGTTCATCCCGCCGGTCTGCCCGGACAGGACGTACATCATGTCGCGCGCGACCTCGGCGACTTGCGTGCGGCGCTCGGCGAATACTGCATCGCGCAGCTTTTTCGTTTGAGAGGCGAACACCACCGTATTGTCGACTCTCGTATCGGGATGATCGATCGCCCAAGCGGCGATGGCCGAGATGAGGCCGCGTCGATAATCCGTGGCGTCTCCCTTGACGCCGAGCAGCGCCTCTACCTCCCCCATCATACGTTCGTCCGGTTCCTCGTAAGCGCCGGTCAACCGATTGCGAACCTTCTCCTTCTTGACCCAAACGCTCACGTGCGAGACGTACCTGTCGAAGAGCTCACCGTACTGTGACTCCGAGACCAGGCCGCTCGCCACGCGCATTTCGGCTTCCCAACTGTCGAGCAGCCGCCCGCGGATCACTTCGCGGAAAGCCTTGTGATCATGGTAGCCCCCCGCCAGCTGCTCTTCCTGCAACCATTCGTACTCTGCCACTCGTTCGCAGAGCTCATCCAGTTCGGAAAGCACCGCCAACGGCGACAGGCACTTGTACATCTTGCTCTGCCCGGCATCGAGGAGCACCGTTCGCATTTCGCGAGGACTTGCTCCGATGCGGCCCTCGTAGATGGGATAGATTTCGCTCTCGCGATAGATCTCCTCGACGTTCGCCTTCAGCAGCTTCTGCGCTTCCGGATCCAGCCGCTCCGGCGTGATTCCCCAGGCGAACAAATCCATCTTCTCGAGGGCTGTCAGCGAGCTCACGACCGACGCCAGGGCACGCGGGTAACGATCCGGATTCGGTTTGCGCATGCGGGTCAGGGCGCCGAACATGGCGGCGATCTCGGTGGCATGCGGCGCGACGTGGCGCTGGACCTGCGGCGCGATCTGCGCATCGTAGATCGCCTTCTCTTCGAGGTAGCTCCGCAAATAAGGTGCGCGCACCATCTCCAGCCGGCCGCGAAAGCTGGCAAATTCCGGATGCTCGCGAAACGCTCCGAGATGCACTTCGTTGGCGCTGCCCATCATGACGCAGTTGAGCTGCACCGTTTGCTGCGGCAGCGCCGCCTCTCCCGTTTCGATGGAGATCTGTAGATATTTGAACGCATCGAGCGGCCGCTTCAAAAGATCGCTGAACTCGAGCAGCCCGCCGGCCGCTTCGATGAGCTCACCGTAGGCCTCGAACAGGGTCGTCGCCTTGAGCGACGTCGGGAGCGCCGCGACCGAGCGATCGGCGGTGATCTGCCGCTCGCCGGCGTCGACCGACATCTGCGGCCCGACCGTCACCGCACCTGTCCGATAGCGCTGCGAGATGAAATAGCGTTCCACCTGCACGTGCCGAAGTACCTCGGCGAGCGAGCCCTTGTAGCTCGACAAGAGCGCTTCGAACACCTGCTGGCTCTTGTGCGAAAGGCGGCCGCGCAAAAGCCAATCGGGGGGCCTCTGGGAGCGGTCGGCATTCGGATAGAGATCGTCGATGAGCTGCCGTCGTTGCGGTACCGGCAGCAAAAACAGGGGATGGTCGCGGATCTCGATGAACAAGCGTGCATCGATCTGGTCTTCGTCGAGATGCGCGTAGCTGGTCCCCACCGTGCCCGTCGCCCGCGTGCCGCCGAAACCAATCGATCCACGGATCGTCTTCTGACTGGGAAATACCCAGTGAAATCGATAGAGCGCCCCTTCGTCGGTCGTCGCGTAATGCTCGAGCGCGCGCATCAAACACGACGCGATCGTCGACTTGCTCGATCCGTTCGGACCGTGCAGAAGGATGAGCTTGTTGGGTCGCCCCTCTTGCGCGAAGTTCGAAAGCACACGGTAGAGCTCGCCCTGCACCTCTTCCTGACCCACCAGAGCGTCGCGACGATTCCCCTCCGCTTCCCACGGCAAATCGAAAAGCCGGTACCGCGTCAGCGTTCCCCACGGCCGCTCGATCTGCGAAGTCCCGTAGAAATCGAACATATCGCGCATGTAGCGCGCGGCGTCGCGCGAGAAGCGCACGGGATCGGTGGCGAAGAGCTCCAGATATTCCTGAAACGACAGCACGCGCCGCCCTTCTCGGAAGCGGCTCTCGACGGTGGTGGCGATCTTCTCGAGATGCGCGAGCGCGCGTTCGCCCGGCTTGTCCACCTAGTCGACCTTCACCGTCACTTCGAGGGGCTGTTTGTCCATCAAACAATTGGCTGCGGAGCAAACGCTGAGCGACAGCGTTCCGCTCACCTTTTTTTCTCCGGTGCTCTCCGACACGAAGGGCACGCTGAGCACGACCTTCCGCTCCTCCATCTTGCCGTCTTCCTTGCCGACGACCGGCTTGGGGTACTTCACCCCGGGCGCCGGATCTTCGAGCTTGAACCGGTAGGGATACTTGTCGTTGATGTGGTATTCGCCCTTCGCCTCGACCAGCACGTCGGCCGTACAGGTCCGATCTTTTTTGCACGGGCCGGTCGCACGAATCTCGGCTCGGTAGTTGGCACTTTCGAAGGACGGTCGCGCCGGGCCACCCGGCGCCGGCGCTTCCGCTGCCGAGCTCGAAGCGCCGCCGGAAGACGCTTCACTGACCTTGCTACACCCTTCGCCCGACACGACCAGTGCCCCCCCCAGCGCCGTGGCCCAAAACGACAGCCACGTTGTTCGGGAAAGTCTTGCCGCACGAGCGAACGTACGCCCAGCGAGGGCGCGCAGTACGCTTTTCATGGGAGATAGAAGTAACACGCCCGGTCTCCCCCGGCCAGGCCGCCCCGATGTGTGACTCGGCGCGGCCTTCGGCCCGCCTGCGGATTACCGCAAGAAGAGAACCGCCCCTGCCACACCTACGAGCACGGCCAATGTGCCGATGATCGCGGGCACCAGCCACCGGGGAGGTCCTGTGGGAAGGCCCATGGCGAGGGCGTCGTCCGGCAGGGTCGGGCTGACTCCAGTTCGGAAGGGCTCGGCCGTAGCGTCCCGTCCGCCCGCCTTGCTGAAGGCGGTGCCGAGCGTCGCGGCTGGCCTCGCGGCAGCCCACTTCGGCAGCTCGGCCCGAATCGCCTGACCCAGGATCGCCTGCGGTGTGTGCGCCCAGGTGAGATGATGACCGGAGAGCCCGTAAGCATGTCCCACAGCGTCGGCCAGCTCGCCGACCGTCTTGATGCGAATGTTCGGGTTTTTGGCCAGCGCCAGTTCCATCAGTTCGTCCATCGAAGGGGGGACGGGGAAAGGACCATTCTTACCGGCCAGCGTGGGAGGCACGGGATCTTTGGTGAGAATCGCGAGCAGGATGCTCGGCCCGTTCAATCCGGTGAACGGAACGGTTCCGGTGATGCATTCGTACGCGATCGCGGCGAGCGCCCACACGTCTGCGCGTGCATCGAGCGTTTCCAATCCCTGTGCTTGCTCGGGAGCCATGTAGAAAGGCGAACCGATCGTCGTACCGGCAACGGTGAGCTTCTTGGCCACCGACGACTTGTCTTTCACGGAGCCGAAATCGAGCAGTTTTACGATGTCGCCATCGCGGGTTCCGCACAAGAAAATGTTGTCCGGTTTCAGATCACGATGCACGAGCTGCCGGCGGTGGGCCTCGTCGAGCCCGATCGCGAGCTGACTCAACATCCGCACCAGGCGCTCGGGAACGAGCCGCTTCTCGCGCTTGAGAACCATGCGGAGCTCTTCGCCATCCAAGAACTCCATGGCGATCGCGTAGCTCTGGTCCTCGGTTTGGCGAAAGTCGCGCACCTCGACGATGTGATCGTGCGGCAAGAGCTTGGAAACCTCGAATTCTCGCTTGAAGCGTTCGACGGCGATTTCGTCGCGGGCCACATCGGGGTGCAGCACCTTGAGCGCGACGCCGGTCTTGTCCTGCATATCGAGCGCTTCGTATACCCGTCCCATGCCGCCGTCGGCGATGACGCGGCGGACCTGATACCGCATGCACAGCAGGGATCCGAGGCGGGGATCGTCTTCGGTCGCGGCGACCGGAACGTCGGTCGAGCGAAGCAGCGCCACACCGTCGATTGGGCAGAACCCCGCGTCGTCGGGATACAACCGACGGCAGGTGGGACAACTCTTCAGCTCGTCCCCCCGTGATGGGCGTCGGCCGGGGGTTCGTAATAAAGGATTCGCGCGCAGCTCGGGCACTGCTCGAACGCGTCGCCGCGCATCAGTTTTTGAAAAAGCATCGGCGGAAGGCGCATGTGGCACGAAAGACAGGTGCCGTCGATGGTCTTGGCAATGGCATTGCCCTTGCGCTTTCGAACCTGCTCGTACCTTCTCAAGGTCATCGGCTGAACGGTAGCCGCGACCTTGCCGCGCTCGACGAGCTTCGCGTCGCGCTCTTGCATGGCTTCGGCGAGCTTCTTCGAAATGTCCGATTCCCGCCCTCCCAGCTCGTCGGCGATCTTTTTTTGCTGAGCTTCTGTGTCTTCGATCGTCTTGCGGGCGGCGTCGGAGAGACTCGCGAGCTTGCTGATCTCGTCCTCGCGATCGCGCTGGAGCTTACGCAGCTCCTCGAGCTCCCGCTGCGCGGCATTCGACTCCCGCTCGTTTCGCGAGCGAGAAAGCTTCTCCCGCGATCGCTCGATCTGCGCGGTCATCTGCCGCACTTCGGTCATGAGCTCCGAGCGTGTCTTGTCCATCTCGGAGAGGCTCGTGCGATCGATGATCAACTTTTCGTCGAGTTTGCGAAGCTCGCTTTTCAGGTTGGCGAGAGTAGCGCGCTCTTCGGCAAGTTGATCTTCGAGGCGCCGTAGCTCGGCATCGACGGCGGCAAGGGCTTCGAGGCTTGTAATCTGGTCCCTGAGGCTCAAACGTGAAATCTCCTTGTCATCATAATCGAAGCAGGGGCCGCGGCAACACGGGAGGCGGACCGAACGAAGGCGGGCCGAGGGCCGCACCGATTTTCTCGAGCGCGTGAAGACGAGACGAGATCGTTCGGTCGCGCCATCGGCTCCGATCGAAATCGTTGCGGCGAGGCACGCCGGGCGAAACGGAGTGGGCCTACCTGGGTTCGAACCAGGAACGGCCCGGTTATGAGCCGGGGGCTCTGACCGATTGAGCTATAGGCCCGGGCAAGCTGGCACACGCGCCGAGAGACTTTGCGAAAAGAGCCAGGTTCGGGCGCGACGACCACGGCGGGAAACCTAGTCGAAGAGGCGCGGAAGGGGAAGGGGTGGTTTAGCGACCGTTCGCGCAACAGCGGAACCCAATCTGGTAATACCGAAACCACTCGTTGTGGAAGGTCGTGGTCGCCCGGCACCGGTTCCGGACGGGCCCCCAGTAACCCCCCTTCAGAGCCGAAATAAAAGGTCTTTCGCTGGCGCCGGCGGGCAGAGGGGCGAAATGCCTCTCGTTCACGACCCATTCGTCGACGTTGCCGGTCATGTCCTGCACTCCGTACGGGCTCTTGCACCGCGGCAGCGCCCCGCTCGGTACCCTCTGGTCGAGCCGAGCCACCTCGGAGGCGATCGCACGGGGGCTGGAGAGTGCCTCCTCGTCCACGTCCGGGTGGGACCGATCGATGTTGCAGGCCGTGCTGTCGCGTGCGTACCCATAGGGGTACGGCAGCCGCTCGGCACCTTCGCAGGCCAGCGTCCATTCGCTGCTCGTGCAGAGGCGCTTGTCCTCGGCCTCGCAAGCCCCCTTCGCGTCCTGCCAGCTCACCATGACGACGGGTCGAACGCCCTCGAGATTCGGGTATTCGAAGCGATCGATGCAAAACCGCTTTTTCTGTTCGGAGCCACCGACGATGGCTGGAGAAGCGTACTCGGCACAACGGTCGATGGGACCTTCGATGCGCTTCAGGCAGAGGTGCCCGACCGCGGGGCGGTACTCCCCCTCGACGAGAATCATCCCATCGGGACACGCTTGCTCGGCTTGCGACTCGTGCCGAGCGGTCGGAGAACCGGGATCGTTCGGCTCCGGGCGCGGTGGTTCGGACGCAGGTCCCGTCCCCGCGAACGGGCCGAGCAGTGGAGCATTCCGCCTCAAGGAAGCCGAGGGATCGAGCACCGCGAGCAAGGGATTCGGCGAGGCGCCGTCCGGAGGCGGCGTGGTGTTTTCCGCGATAGGGTTGGGACCGTGGGACAACGGAGGCCGGCCTCGGCCGCGCGTCCCAGCCGCGAGGACCACCGAGGTGGCGAGTCCGGCGAGCATGACGAAAGGAAGAAGGATGCGAGAATCGACGCCTAAGCTAACTGCGTCGGATCTTGGCGATGCCAGATCACGATCAGCAATGGCCGCGGGTCGCCCACGCAAATGACGGCGAGGCCGTCGGAAGGTGCGCATCAGACCGGAATCGCCGCTAGGCCTCGCCTCTTCGGCTTCGCCTACAGCCAGTTCCCCCTGTCCGGGCAGTACTTGAGTGGGCCTATGGCTACTCCGATGAGACGATCTGGTAGCGAGGATCTGACGCAGTAATGCTAAGCGAAACTTCATCTCACGACTCCGATGTATCCAAGGAAGAAAAAGGTCAAATTTGCTGCGATTTTGCGATGTTCACTTGCATAAGCTACATGGCTCAGCTGTCTTTCTTTAGACGCCCCGGCGACGTTTTTCGATCAAAGCCGGTGTGGTTTTACTTCGTCGTCACCTCACCAAGCGGTCGCTCGGATGCATCACGATGGGCGCCGTCTCGATACCGTCGTTCGCATCGGAGCAACAACGAAAGCCCACCTGATAAAACCGGAAAGTGGGAGCGTGCGCTCGCGTCGTCAGCCGACAGGTGTCGCGCACCGGTCCCCAGTATCCGCCATTCAACGTCGAGGGGTCGCTCGTCGTCGGATCGTCCCCCTGGTGATCGGTCCACTCGTCGACATTGCCGCTCATGTCGTAGGCGCCGAATGGGCTCACACACGCCGGATGTGATCCGAGGGGATCGGCCTGCCACAGCCGCGAGAGCTCGGCCTCACGGGTCTTGGGGTTGAGCATCGCCTCGATGTCGAACGTCACCGAGCCGCGGTCCACGTTACATGGGCTCGGTTGTCGGACGAAGCCATACGGGTACGGCATTCTCTTCGGTCCCTCGCAGGCGAGCATCCACTCGCTCCGCCGGCACAACCGCTTGCCCACCGTCCAGCAGAGCTCCTTTGCCTGAAACCACGACACGTACACGCGCGGGTTCTCTCCCACGAGGTTCGGCCACTCGTAGCGATCGATACAGAAGCGCCGCGGCTCGAGCAAGCTCGTGCAACTGCTCCGCCGCGCATACTCACCGCATCGAGCCGACTCGGCCGTGCCGAGATCGTTGATGCATTCGTAATGAAACTTCGGACAGTAGCCACCATCGACGAGCACCATCCCCACCGGGCACGGTTCGGGCAGCCGTGTAACGAGCGCGAGGGCAACGAGCGGTGCCGCATCCACCCCGAGCCACCCCGGCAAAGGAGGGGCGAGCGGAAGAAGCGACACGACGAGCGGAAGGAATGAGAGCAGGGAATCGAGCACGGGGACCCGGTAGAAACCTCTCTTCACGATCCTGGTAGGGGACCTCTCCTCATAATACGGCGGACGCTCGCCCCTCGCTGTGCTATTCGGACCAGGATCCAGGATGTGTGGGTATACATGGACCGGCTCATCGTTCGCGGCGCACGCCAGCATAACCTCCGTAACGTCAGCTGTGAGTTACCCAGAAATCGGCTGATCGTCGTCACCGGCCCCAGCGGATCGGGCAAATCGTCGCTGGCGTTCGACACCATCTACGCCGAAGGACAGCGCCGCTACGTCGAGTCCCTGTCCGCTTACGCGCGCCAGTTCTTGGAGCAGCTCGCCAAACCGGACGTCGACAACATCGAAGGGCTCTCGCCAGCGATCGCGATCGAACAGCGCGCGCTCGCCAAGAGCCCCCGGTCCACGGTGGGAACCGTGACCGAGATCGCCGATTATTTGCGGCTACTATTCGCGCGCGTGGGCGTGCCCCACTGTCCCAAGTGCGGCAAGCGCATCGAGGCCCAGACCGTTCAACAGATCGTGGACCACATCCTCGAAATGGGAGAAGGAGCGCGCCTCACGATTCTCGCTCCCATCGTGCGCGCGCGCAAAGGCGAGCTCAAGCTCGAATTCGATCGGCTCCGTCGCGAGGGATTCGTGCGTGCCCGCGTGGATGGTCAAGTCGTCGACCTCGGCGACGAGCTCGTTCTCGATCGCGCGCGAGCCCACGACCTCGACGTGGTCGTCGATCGTGTCGTTCTCAAGGAAGGTCTCAAGGGGCGCGTCACCGATTCGGTCGAGCTCTCGTTGAAGATCGGCGAAGGACGTTTGCTCGTCGATCCCGGTGAAGGCGGCGAGCCCATTTGGATGAGTGAGCGGTTCGCATGCATCGAATGCGGGATTTCGCTGCCGCCCATCGAGCCGCGAATGTTCTCGTTCAATGGCCCCCATGGCGCCTGCCCCGTTTGCGATGGGATCGGATCGCGTACCAAAATCGACCCCGCCCGCGTGGTACCCGATCCTCACCGCACGCTGCGCGAAGGGGCGGTGCTCGCGTGGGGTCGGCGCGGCTCCCCGGCCCTCGCGGCCGAAGTCGCACGAGCAGTGCAAGTTCTCGGTATCAGCGCCGACAAGCCGTGGAGTGAGCTACCCCAGGCCGCCCAGCAAGTCATCTTGTTCGGCCAACCCGGTCATTCCCGAGGCAAGAAAGCGGGCGCCGCCTACGACGGCATCGTCGCGCGGCTCGAACGCCGCCTCGATGCCGAGGGCGAGGCGAGCCCGAGCGGCGAAGATAGTGACTTCGTCGATCCCGATCTCGACGAGGGAGCGATCGGCGATGACGACCTCGGACGCTTCGCCGTGACCCGCACCTGCGACGGGTGCGGCGGTCGACGTCTTCGCCCGGAAGCGCTGGCGGTCAAGCTCGGTGAGAAAAACATCTCCGACATCGGTGCGCTGGCGCTGCGCCACCTGCGGACGTTCCTGGAAGGGCTTCTCGCGCCTTCGAGCAGCCTCAAAGGGCGCGAACGTGCCATCGCCGAGCCGCTCTTGCGTTCGGTGGTGGCCAGGTTGGGCTTTCTCATCGATGTCGGGCTCGACTATCTCACGACCGATCGTTCGGCGCAGACGCTGTCCGGCGGCGAGGGGCAACGTATCCGGCTCGCCACCCAGATCGGCGCGGCGCTGGTCGGCGTGCTCTACGTGCTCGACGAACCATCGGTCGGTTTGCACGCGCGCGACAATACGCGGCTTCTGGAAGCGCTCCGGCGTCTCGTGGACATCGGCAACAGCGTCATCGTCGTCGAGCACGATCGAGACGCGATCCTCGCGGCCGACCACATCGTGGACATGGGACCTGGCGCGGGCGCCCGCGGCGGCAACATCGTGGCAGAGGGAACGCCTGCCGAGATCATCGCATCGCCGACCTCGGTCACCGGGCCGTATCTATCGGGCGAAAAGAAGATCCCGATCCCGGTCAAACGAAAGCGCCGCGATGCCAAAGCCATTCGTCTGCGCGGGGCCAAGGCGCACAACCTCCGCGACGTGACCGTCGACATTCCCATCGGCCTCATGACCTGCGTAACCGGCGTCTCCGGCTCCGGCAAATCGAGCTTGATCGTCGACACGCTACTGCCGGCCGCGCGCGCCACCCTCTACGGCGCCGCCGGTGCTGTCGGCCCTTGCGATGGGATCGAAGGCCTCGAGCACATCGACAAAGTCGTTTCGATCGATCAGGCGCCGATCGGGCGCACGCCACGCTCGAACCCAGCCACTTACACCGGTGTCTTCTCGCTCCTGCGCGAGCTTTATGCAGGGCTGCCCGAGTCTCGTGCCCGCGGCTACAAAGCGGGGCGGTTCTCTTTCAACGTGAAAGGCGGCCGATGCGAAGCATGCCAGGGGGACGGCGTGTTGCGGGTGGAGATGCACTTTCTGCCCGACGTCTTCGTCACCTGCGAGACGTGCCAGGGCCGGCGCTACAACCGCGAAACGCTGGAGGTGCTCTATCGTGGCTTATCCATCGCAGACGCCCTCGATCTTACCGCCACCCAGGCGCTCGAGATCTTCGAAACCATTCCGCGCGTTCGCGAGCGGCTGTCGGCGTTGTGTCGGGTCGGTCTCGGCTACATCGCGCTCGGTCAACCCGCCACGACGTTGTCCGGCGGCGAAGCGCAGCGCGTCAAGCTTGCCCGCGAACTGGCGCGCAAGGCCACGGGGCGAACACTCTACGTGCTCGATGAGCCGACGACGGGTCTCCACTTCTCGGATATCGAGCTTCTCACCGTCGCTTTGGCGGGGCTGCGCGATGCTGGCAACACCGTCGTCATCGTCGAGCACAATCTCGATGTCGTAGCGTGTGCCGATTGGGTCATCGACCTTGGTCCGGAAGGCGGTGAGCGCGGCGGCGACATCGTCGCCTGCGGCACTCCGGAAGAGATCACCCGAGCCACCGGCTCGCACACCGGCAAATACTTACGTCCGGTCCTCGAGTCGGCCCACGCTCCGGCCCCCTCCTCGCGCGCGCGAGCCAGGGCCGCCCGAGAACGCTGAAGGACGTCAGCCGTAATCTTTTTCCATCCGCTCTTGGTCTTCTTTGCAGCGGATGCAGAGCGTGGTCTCCGGCCGTGCCTCGAGGCGCTTGATCGAAATATCCTCCCCGCACTCTTCGCAGGTACCGAAAGTGCCGTCCTCGATCTTGGCGAGCGCCTTGGTGATCTTGTCCAGGAACGACTTTTCGCGGCCGCGCAAGCGAAACGTGAACGACTGGAGGTATTCGCTCGAAGCAAGGTCCATCTCGTCGGGCAAGTCGTTTGCGTCGAGCGTCATGTCCTCGTCCAGCGTCTGCTTCGCCTTTTTGACGATCTCGTCTCGCTTTTCTTCGAGAAGTGCGCGGAATTTTTTGAGCTGAGCCTTGTTCATGAGCCAATCCTGGGTCGATCGCTGCCTCACAGGCGCCCTCGCGGAGAACGGTACGGCCCCCGAAAGGAGCGAGAGAGGTTAAGCACCCGCCATCTCCACGTCAATGCGACCTCTCGCCGGAATGTCGAATGCCTCGGCGCGTCAACGACCCCGCGCGTCCGGTGCCGGACGGCCCCGAGAGCGGATGTCGCGAAGCCCCGGAACCAGCTCAGGAAATCTTGTAACCTACACTGGATCCGGATATCACGGAGATAGGCACAAATACCGAAAGCATGGAAACCAAGGAGAGAACCCCGCCCGAGCTCTTCACGGCGAGCGAGTTCGCCCATTTTTGCCAGGTCGACCTCAAGACCATTCACAATTGGGCGGACAAGGGGGAGATTCGGCACTTTCGAACACCCGGGCGCCATCTCAGGTTTCGACGTCTCGACGTCCTCGAGTTCCTGCACAAGTACGGCTATCCGGTGCCCGAGGTGCTGCGAACAGGCAAGCCGAAAGTCGTGGCAGTGGACGAAGACCCCAATGTCCTCGCGAGCGTTCGCCGAGCTCTCGCCCGCCGCTTCGAGCTGACGACCTTTCAAGATCCGTTCGATGCCCTGTTCATCATTGGAACGCTGCAGCCCGACGCGTTGGTCATTGATTTGGGTTGGAAGGGGCTCGATGGTTTGCGCTGCCTTCATCGCCTGAGGGTCATGGACGCGACGTCGCAGATTCGCACGGTCGTCTATTCCGAGCACGAGGAGCAGCGGCGAGCCGCTCTGGACGCGGGAGCCAACGATTTCGTGCCCAAGGGGGATGTCGCGCTGCTGCGCGAGGTGCTCGAAAGGCTGACCGGTTTGGAAAGAGCCTAACGGCCTTCCCGGTAAGCGCGGATGGCGTTGGCGATTCCGTCGGCAAGCTTCTGCTTGTAGTCGGCGGTCCCGAGCCGCTTCTCTTCTGCCGGGTTGGAGATGAAAGCGGCTTCGAACAGAACACTCGGCATCTCCGCCCCGACGAGAACGAAGAAACCGCCCGTTCGCACACCCTGATCACTCGTATCGCCGAACCTGCCCGCCAGCGATGCCATTACCGAACGCTGGAGCAATTCGGCCAAATGCGTGGAGCGGGAGCGGACGTCCGGCAAGCGGAGGCCCGACGCGATCGATGCCGCTTGCGACCCGGCGGCGATGGAGGTCGCGTTTTCGCGCGCGGCGATTTTCGCCGCGACGTCGTCGCGGGCGGTGTCGAGAACGAAGCTCATCACCCCGCGGGCAGCCCCGCTCTCCGAGGCGTTGCAATGAATCGACACCAAGAGCTCGGCGTGAAACGCATTGGCCCGGGCCGCGCGCTCGTCGAGCGGGACCAGACGATCGTCATCACGAGTGAGCAGCGTGAGGATCCCGAGCTCGCGGGAGAGGATCGGCGCCGTGAGATGAGCGATGTCCAGCGTGACGTCTTTTTCCCGCAAGCCTGCCGGACCGATTGCGCCCGGATCGCTGCCGCCGTGACCGGCGTCGAGCGCCACCCGGGTGACCGCTCGCGGCGATCCGGGAGGCAAGCTGACCCTTTCCGGCGGCTGCGTCGCCACGTCGATCACCACTCGAAATGGCTCGGGTAGGTAGAAGACCCTGCGATACGCCTGTGTCGCGAGATCCAGCACGATGCGCGTGCCTCCGCGGCCGTGCGGCGCCTGCCGCACCTTGTCCACCAACCCGCCTACGGCGATCTCACGCTGATGCGACGCTTCGGTTTGTTCGAGGTCGAGAAATAACCGGGGACCGGCGAGCTCTCCCACGCGATAGCTGGTGGCACCGCTCAACGTGACGACGATTCGCGCGCGATCCTTGGAGCCATACGGCTCGAGCGCAAGGACTTTCACCGCGGCTCCCGGCGCCAGCATCGGCGCGAGCACGACGCCGGTTTCGTCCGCGGAGACGACGCGAGCCGACGCTGCGGGCGCCGCCGCCGTCGGCGCCGCTGGCATGCGCTTTTTTTCTACCTCCTCGTCGAGCCGCGCGAGCACCTCGTGCGATGGCCGGTAGGCTGCCATCGTTTTGAGCGCGCCATCGAACGCGCCTTCGCACGCCGATCGATCGTAGAGCTTGGCCGAACTGTAAAGCTCGCGGTAGAGAACGACGGGATCGCGAGCCAACTCCGCCGCGAGCCAGGCCTGGCCGAGAGAGGACTGGCAGCCTTCGTCGGGGAAGCCTTGCGCCAACGCGGCTTTCGACGCGGCCGCATGGAGCTCGATGGCTTCACGTGCATCGGCCTCGACATGTCCGACGCGCCAAAGACGCGTGCGGAGCTCGGCAGCTAGGCGGGACAGTTGAACGGCGCGCAGCCCGGGACCTGATCGCGCAGCAGCGACCGCGAGTTCATCGGCGAGCGCCACGACTTCGGCGCGGGCGGGCAGCTCCGCCGCGGTGGCCAGCCATGCCCGAGCGCGTGCCTCCAGGGTGGACAGGTGCTTTTCGTCGATGGTCGGTTCCTTCGAAACCTGGGAGGCGAC
>DASWDH010000445.1:0-3256 GCA_036395495.1 Polyangiaceae bacterium | reverse complement strand
CATCGACTCGCTGGCGGTCAACGTGACCACCGATCCCGCATTTTCCAAAATCGTCCTGACGACGCGCGGCAATGACTCCATCGTCGAGCAGATCGTCAAGCAACTCCGCAAGCTGATCCGCGTGAAGAAAGTCGTCGAGATGTCCGACGACCGTTACATCGAGCGCGAGCTCTGCGTGGCGACCGTGCAGGCCAACGGACCGACCGCCCGCCAGGAGCTCGAGCGCATCGTGGTCCTGACCGGCGCGCGCGTGATTGCTTATTCGCAGAGCGCCTTCACGGTCGAGGCGACGGCCAGCTCGCAGCAGATCGACGATTTCTTGGAATTGCTTCGGCCGCTCGGCATTCGCGACATGGTGCGCTCCGCACCGATTGCCATCGCCCGGCCGTCCGTCGAACAACCGGCCGATTCGTCGCGCCAGTCCACCCCCCCATCTCCCGCCCCCCCACCTCTCGGAGGAGTTGCATGAAAGCGTTCTACGATGCCGATATCGATCTCAGCCACATCCGCAAAAAGAAGGTGGCGGTCATAGGCTACGGCAGCCAAGGCCACGCCCACGCTCTCAACATGAAGGAGAGCGGCGTCAATGTCGTCGTCGGGCTCCGCAAAGAGAGCGCGTCTTGGGCCAAGGCCGCCGAAGCTGGGCTCACCGTCAAAGAGGTTTCCGAGGCCGCCGCTTGGGGTGACGTGGTGATGATGCTCGTACCCGACGAGCTGGCCCCCGAGGTCTTCAAGAAGGAGATCGCTCCCGGCCTCAAGCCGGGAAAGCACTTCGCGGTCGCCCACGGCTTCGGTGTGCATTTCAAGAAGGTCGTGCCGCCCGGCGACGTGTCGGTCTGGCTCGTCGCCCCCAAGGCACCCGGCCACACCGTGCGCCGCGAGTATGCGCGCGGTCGCGGCGTTCCCATGTTGCTCGCCATCCACCAGGATCCGACCGGTGACTCGCGACCGGTGGGGCTCGCTTATGCCGCTGCGATCGGCGGAGGGCGCGCCGGCATCTTGGAGACGACGTTCAAGGAAGAGACGGAAACCGATCTGTTCGGAGAGCAGGCGGTCCTCTGCGGCGGGCTGAGCGCGCTCATCTACGCCGGCTACGAAACTTTGGTCGACGCGGGCTACGCTCCGGAGATGGCCTACTTCGAGTGCGTGCACGAGCTCAAGCTCATCATCGACCTCATCTACGAGGGCGGCATCGAAAACATGCGTTATTCGGTCTCCAACACCGCCGAATACGGCGATCTCACGCGCGGGCCGCGGGTCATCACCGAGCACTCCCGAAAAGCCATGAAACAGATGTTGGAAGAGGTCCGCTCCGGGGCGTTCGCTGACGAATGGATGGCCGAAAACGCCGCCGGCAAGCCGAAGTTCAAAGCCCTCGAGAAAAAGGGCGCGGAGCATCCGCTCGAAGAGGTGGGCCGGCGCCTGCGCGCGCTCATGCCTTGGATGCAAGAAGAACGCATGATCAAAGATCGTGACAAACCGAAGACCGCCGCTGGTGCTCAACCGGGCTCCGTGCCGGCGCAAGCCCAATCGAAATGAGAGCCGAGGAATCATGAGCAGTACGCATCACATCGGAGAGTGGCCCAGTTTTCATCGCACCCCCGAGTTCGACGAGCTTCAGCTCACTCGACCCAAGGGGTCCACGCTCGCTCCGTACATTTGGTGGGATGGCGTCGTCCGTGAGGCCAAGGACCAAGTCGTTCATTACTTCTCCAATGCGCTCCACTATGGCAGCGGCGTCTTCGAGGGCATCCGCTGTTACCCAACGCCGCATGGTGCGGCCATCTTTCGTCTGCACGACCACATCGAGCGGCTGTTCGCTTCTGCGGCCATCTATGGGCTCGCCATTCGGTACTCGCCCGACGCCCTCGCGCGCGCGACGGTCGAAATCACGCACAAGAACAAGATCGAAAACGGCTATCTTCGGCCGCTCGCGTTTTTCGGGCAAGGTTCGGTAGGGCTCGCGCCGAAAAAGGAATGCCCCGTGCATGTGTTCATCGCCGCCCGCGAGCTCGGCGCCTATCTAGGTGAAGAGGGCCTCCGGCGCGGCGTCCGCGTCACCATCTCGTCGTGGCGCAAATTCCACCATACGATGCTCCCCACCACCGCCAAGGCGTCGGGACATTACGCCAACAGCGTGCTCGCCGCGCACGAGGCGCTCGACCGCGGTTTCGACGACGCCATCCTGTTGAACCAAGACGGCACGGTCGCCGAAGCAACGGGTGAAAACGTCTTCTATGTCAAAGGCAAGGAGCTCATCACCAACGACGCGACGTCGTCGATCTTGCCGGGCATCACCCGCGACACGGTGCTCAAGCTCGCCGCCGAAGCCAACATCCCCAGCCGCGTTCGTGCCTTCACGCGCGACGAGCTCATGGCCGCCGACGAAGTGTTCCTGACCGGCACCGCCGCCGAGGTCACCCCGGTACGCGAGATCGACGGCCGTTCTTTCCGCGCGGGCCCCGGAACGATCGGCGCCAAGCTCCAAAAAGCTTACCTCGCGGTCGTCTGCGGGCGCGACGAAAAGCACGCCCACTGGCTGACCGGCGTGAGGTAAGTCCCAGGCGTGCCGCGACGCGCAGTCCCCTTTTTGGTACTCGCTCTCCTGATCTCCGGGGCAGCTGGTTGCCGTACACGCGAAGAGGCCGCGCGGCAAATCGGCCGAGAGGGCGCACTCATTGCCGCGAGCTCGTGTCCACCCGACGGGGGCGAAAGCGACAGCTGCCGCGAACCGATCTGCCGCGAACGGTGCGGCCGCTTCGCCGACTCGGTCCGGCTTGCCGAGGCTTGTGCCACGAAGTGCATGGGCCAGGGCACTTGCGATTCCGACGCCGACTGCACTGACGGTCTCGTGTGCGTGATGATCGCTCCACGCCTGCGCCGCTGCGCACCTCGGCCGGACGCATCGTGATTCCGCTCTGCTAGAGTCGCGGCGCGATGTCGTTGACGGCGCAACGAAGGAAGGGGGGAAGTGCTAGTCTAACCGTATGCGATCGCGGTGGGCCGTTGTGGCGTCCTTCTGGCTGCTCGCGTGCCCCGGCGCGTCGCAGAGCGGGCTTTCCAACACACCGTCGCTCAACCGGCCGTGGGGACCCGAGGACAGGGGGCACGACGTCATTGCGAACGGCCCGGAGGCCTGCGGCCCGACGCGGGAGCGGCCCGGGGGTTCGAAGCTGCCGCAGTGTCCGGAGCAGGCGAATTCGGCGGGGTCGGCGAGGCCGAAAGCTCCGCCTCCTCCTTCGGCACCTCGTCGGTG
>DASWDH010000444.1:0-2180 GCA_036395495.1 Polyangiaceae bacterium | reverse complement strand
CGTGGCCGTCATCGCCATCGAGGCATCCTACCTTCGATTTCGCGCGCAAAGTTGCCGTCGACTTCGACAATCGATACCGGCGATGAACTGCGATGATCCACGTCCCTGACTTTAGCCCGGCGAAGACGTGTCAATTGTTGATGCTTTTCGCGCAGCGCGTGCACAACCTCGGCTCTCCTGGACTCACCTGTCTGTGATGAGTGAGCCGATGCAAAACGTGGGAAAAGCGAATGCGCCAAAGCGGGGCGGTGTCATTGCAGATATGTGCACGGCCCTTACCCCATTGTGGCTCAACCGCAATAACCGAACGAAGATAGAATCGGCGATGCATGCCACGTCATCGCATGGGGCGCGCTACTCGGATCGAGCACCGCCCAGCTTCTCGTGCACTCCTGCCCACGGCAAAACCTCGTAAGTTGGCTCGCTCACCTATTCATCGTCGCTATCGGCAGATTTCGCACTAGCGCGGCGCGAACTCCGCTCGTGCCGCGGTCGAGCGAGCGATGTGGTTTGGATTTGAGAGGCGCGCACGCTCGGGAACTGCGTCTTCGCCGGGAACGACTCGTCAGAATGAACCACTTACGGTCGCTCCGACGGAGCCTCGCGCGGCCATCGGAGCGAGACCGACCGCGGGAGCAGAAGGCGATTTCTTCTGGGTGAACCAGAGAACCGTGCCGAGCCCCACACCCACGATACCGAGGCCGAGGGTAACGTCGGCTAGGACCGTGTAGGTCTTGCCGTTGTCGTACGTGGACTGAGCCTCGGGAGGACAGCTGTTGCCCGGCGGAAGCACGCACTGGCTGTTCAGTGTGCTGATCGCATTCTGTCGCAGCACGAAGAAGATCGTCGACGCGCCGAGGCTCGCCACGCCGGCACCGCCGACCACGAACGGCAAGACATTGGTGCCCGAAGCGGCACGAGTGGCGCGCTCGGCGGGGGCAGCGCTCGCCGTAGCGGAGGCGTCGGCGGACGGAGGAGCGACCGGAAGCCGCTCGAGCTTGACCTCGACCTGTTTGGACTCCTTCTCCGCCACTTCGAAGGACACGCTGAATGGCTTGAAACCCGTGGCGCGCGCCTCCACGGTGTGCGGCCCCGGATCGAGAGGCAGCTTGACGCCAATCGAGGCGGACCCGAGCGAGACGCCGTCGATCGACAAGCTCGCGTACTCCGCACCGCTTCCGCGCACGAGGGTGAGCTTGGGGATTCGCGCCTGCAGTTCGTCGCGCCGGGCCGCGACTTGCGCGCTCACCTCGGCTACCTTCGCCTCGTCGGCTTCGTGCGCGGCGATTTCGTAGTCGCCCAGCGCGGCGGCCAGCCGCCCGAGGTGCTCTTCGCAAAGCCCGATGTGGAAGCGAACCTGGGGCGTGAGCTTGACGGACGCAACTTGTTGAAAGAGAGAGAGGGCGCCCGCCCAGTCACCTGCTGTTTCGAGCGCGAGTCCCTGCCGAAACTGCGTCCGCGCTCGGTCGATCGCGCTGACCTCGGCAGGCTTGCCTTCCGGTGCCGCCGAGGCCGCAACGGAAAGGGAAAGCGAGCATGCGAGCACGCCGGCTATCGAGAGAGCGCCCTTGGCCAACCGTCGCTTCATCTATGGCTCGACTCCCCAAACCAGCGTGCCGTTGCGATACAGCGTAACATGGGTCCAATCCGAAAACGTCGGGTAGGCCTTGGTCGGGTCATAGGAATAATCGTTGGCCTCGTTCCACAGCGAGCCATCGCTCTTCTCGACTGCAGTTTGCAAAAGGCCCGTTGCAGCACCAGCCGCGAGGCTTCCGGTGGTGGTGAATCCTATTTCGAGGTAACGATCGGCTCCGCTGCGGACGGGGCTCAGCACGACGAACCTGCTGGTCATGAACGTGCACCCGCCGATGGCGCTCGCGCCGTAGCAATGGAAGACGGGCGTGCCCGCCGTATCGCTCGTGTACCAATAGCGAACCTTGAGCTCGGTGTAGGGGACCGCCGTGCTGCTCAGGTTCACGAGGCTGAGCGCCGGCTGAATCCAAGCGTCGTTCGGCACGGTCGGATCGATGCAAGCATACTGCACCTTGAGCCCGCTCGAGCTCGCCGGCTGACACACACCGTTGACGCAGTTCGCGTTCTGGCAATCCCCAGCCACCGAGCAACGTCTCCCATCGGCGCATTTCTTCGTGGGAGCGCAGCTGCCACCGCAGTCGACGTCG
>DASWDH010000443.1:0-8414 GCA_036395495.1 Polyangiaceae bacterium | reverse complement strand
GGCCCCAATCGCCGGCGCAGGCGCCAAATCTCGTTTTGGAGATTTTCATGGTTCAAGGCCATCTGAATCTCGGCAAAGTTGCACAACTCCTCGGGCGAAACCACGGCACCCGGCGTCAATGACAGGCGTTTCAAGATACGGCGTTGGTGCTTGGTGAGGGAAATCAGTCGTCCGTTCGCAGAGACCGTTTCTGTGAACAGATCCACGATGATGTTGCCGATCGTGACTGTGCGAGACGCTCCCATTTCCACCGCATGCCCTGGCGGGAAATTGTCGAGCAGCAGCGGCGAATTGGCATCCGATTCCGAAGGAAGCTCGTTGTCGCCAAGCGACCGCACTTTGCGACCGATGAATGCCGTCAAAAATAGGTTCGTGCCCGCGACCGACTTGCGGTGACAATAACGATGATACGCCTCGAGACGCACGGCCCCTCGTGACACCATCAGGTTGGTCAGGTAGCGCAACCCGGTGCTCGCGTCGGTGTCGCCGGGCCGGGGTTCGACCGTGGTAAACGCGAGCCAACCCCCGTCTTCCACCAAATCGAAAGCTCTACGAAAGACGCGAGGGCAGATGTCGTGGGACCCGAGTCTGGCCACGGTGACCAGACAATTGAAACGTGCGGCGCAGAGCTTGTTCAGCCAATCGCCGGCGAACGCCATGATGTCGCCTACGAGATAATCAACGTAGACTCCCGGCCGGTCTCGATCGGCAGCTTGCTTGCCCTGGACGAGCCCATCGAGGCCCACAATCGTACCCATCCCTCTTGAGCGAAGGCACTCTGCGACAATACCGTTGCCCGAGCCCAACTCGAGGATGCGCAGGGTTCTTGCGGCATCGCTCCAATCTTCGAGCACAGTAGCGAGTAAGTCGACGACCCGCGTCGCCGATCTGCAGCCGAGACAGTGCTTCATCAACGCTTCGTAAAGCCCTGGCACGGCATAGATCGATGCATAATCGTCGAGAGCCAGACGATGCCAGGCTCCGTCGAGTAGCACCTCGAAATATTCCTGCTCGTCATCGAAGGGGGACTTCGCGGGAAAGCGTATCTCCAATATGCCATCCTCCGCCCTATGGGTCCTCGACGTTCGCAGCGTCGATCCAGATGCGCTGGATCACATCGAATGCGACCTCCGGACGCGGCCTCCGCGTGGCGAGGTACTTCGCGGTCGCCTTGCGCGCTCTCGCGATCACCGCGAACGGTCCGGGCGGCGGTATGTACTCTGTCGCTACGAAGATCCAGTGATCGCCGCGGCGCTCGAGGCGGCCCTTGATCAGCATCGCGCGTAGCTTCCACAACTTTGCGTCGTGGAAATGGGCCAGCACGCTCGCCGGCCCGGCCACGGCACCGAGAGCGCCGGGAATCGCCACCGGCATCGTGCCGGTCGCGGGATCGAGCACAGGAGCCGTTTGGCGAACGCTGAGCGGGTAGTCCTCTCCGTCGACGGCGTTGACGACCGCCTCGCGGTACGCTGCGAGGTCGCGCGCGGCCCTAGCCCACACGGTCCACCTCGATCTTCTCGGGCGCGGCGGCGAAGTTCCGATCCGGCCAGTAGTCCATCCGCACCGGCGTCACGTAGATCAGAAGTCGCATGTAGTAGCTCGGCGCGAGCAGCCGGCCCACCAGCGAACTCATCATCCTTCCGGCGGGCTGCCGCGCGAAGATGTTCTCGCGGAGGTAGTCCTCGAGCTCGGGGACCGAGCTCGAGTCGCTGACGATTCGGTCGTCGCAGACGGCGTTGCCCCGTACGAGCACCGCGCCCGGCCGCGCGATGCCGCTCCCCATCGGCTCCGAAAACAAGAGGCTCACCTTCGGATCGCGCCGGATGTGGAACGCCTTCTGGGGCATGCCGATCGAGGTCGTCAGGAGGAACCGGCCGTCAGCCAACCACCGGGCGCCCATCGGCCGGGTGATGGGCGTGCCGTTCTTCGCCAACGTCGAGAACTCGCAGGTTCGGTATCGGCAGATGATCCGTTCGGCATCCGCAGGGATCGCGAACTTTAGCGCTGTCGTCGGCATGGAGCGTCGATGACTCACAGCGAGCGCCGAGGTGAACAGTTTCGGTCTCCGCGACGAAGGTCCGCGTGACCGGCGGCGGCGCGTTGACCGTGCAAAGCGGGACCACGCGCCATAACGCCGACGGAACGATTGCATGCTGTTGCGGGGATCATGACCGGCCTCCATCCAGGAGTTGAGCTTGAATCCTGCTCAGCGCTTACCGAAGGGCGTTGGCGGCAACGACCGCAAGAAGAGCCAAAGCGCCGTGATCTCGGTGTCGTTCATGTTCCTCAAGACGTCGACCGGCATCGGAGGCCGGAGCTTCGCGCCGCTCTTGCTGAGTCCTTCGCGCATCGCCCGTTGAAAGGCCGCGAGATCGTAGCGGCCGAGGCCGGAAGGATCGGCGGTCAGGTTCGGTGGCACGGGCATGTCTGGCGGCGCGCCGGGGATCGGGCCGCCCGAGAAATGCGATCCGTGACAGCCACTACAATTGATCGCCAGCTTCTCCCCATAGGCCACGGTCGGCCCGGCGGGCGGCGCCTTGGGGATGGGGCCATGCTCGACGCGGCGCGCGACGTCAAACGGGATCGCCATGTCCAGAGTATCGAGTACCTTGCCGAAAGCCGACACCTCTACCAGGCCAGGATCGCCGTCGACCGCCGGCAGTGAGCGCAGGTAGGAGATGACGGCGCTGACGTCCTCTTCCGGCCACCAGGCCATCTCGTGCACCGGCATCATACGTACGGTCGTGCCGTCGCGCTTGACGCCGTGGCGCAAGAGCCGACTCATCTCTAAGTCGGTATAGACTTCACCCCGTGCGCCTCTGCCGGTAGTGACGTTCGGCATGACCACGCGGCCGAGCGGCCCTAGTGCGTCCTCGTGCCCACCGGCCATGTCCGCGCCATGGCAAGTGGTGCACACGCCGATCGATTCGGCCAAGTGCTTGCCGCGTGCAAGCACGGCGGGATCATTCGAACGCATGACCTCCGGATACGGGAAGTCGTAGCGCTTGTGGGTGCTTTCGTCATAGCGATGAATGCGGCTGAGGACGAAGCCGGTGGCGGCCACCAGCAGGAAACCTACGGCCGCGGCTACAACAAGCAGAACTTTCTTCACTTCTTCCTCCTCGCCATGGCGCGCTTCAGCGCGGTGAGATTTGCCAAGTGCTTCTTCGCGTGCCCGATGATGGGCTTCGAGTGGATCGCCGCGACGTTGTCGAAGTCGAGCGTCATGATCTTGCGCATCGAGGCATAGGCGGTCTCGAGATCTTCGTAGCCGAGAAAGTAGCCGCCGAGGCCGGGGCTCAGGTTGAAGATGCATCCCACGAGCAAGGTCCGCCGCCAGAGCACGCAGACGCCGCCCGGCGTGTTCCCCGGCGTGTGGACGATGGTGATGCCTCCGGGGAGCACCTGGCCGTCGCTGAGCTCCTGCTCGACCGGCACCCTCTTCAACTCCCGATGGTCCCAGACACCTGCGAACTGCAAGATGTGCCCCAGCATGCCGGCCCAGCCCGGCGCCCAATCGATCGCCGACGAGAAGTTTCGGCCCTCCCTCACGGCCTCGGCGTCGAGCGCGTGCACGCAGATGCTGGCGCCCGTCGCGGCCTGTAGCGCCGCAAGGGCGCCGACGTTGTCCGGGTAGGTGCACGGAACGATGATGCGCTGGAGGTCACTCGCCGCGTAACCGAGCTGGCGCACCGCGTTGAGGATCATCGTCTCTTCGCCGGGCATGCCGGTGTTGACGAGGACCAAGCCGGCCTCGGTCTCGAGCAGGTAGGCGGCGCCGATCGTGAGCTTGATGTGGTAGAGGCCGGGCTCGATGAGGCTCGCCTTGGCGGGCGCGTGGAAGAGCTCGCCCTTCACCTCGTTCCTCAACCCAAGCTTATCCGCGCTGTTGACCATCCGTACCACGGTCAGCGCCTGCCATTCGGTGTCATGAAGCATATGGACCGCTAGCAGCGCCGAATAGGTCCGCCACGCCTCTTGCACACGTTCCCGCTCCGCCCCCTCGAGCGACGGCGCCCATCTGCGGAAGATCCGACGCAGCGCCAGCGCGACACACGCGTGCAGCAAGGCAAGCGCGCGCCCGAGACCTGTCCTCGGGCGTTTCGCCTCGCCAAGAGTCGCGAGCAAATGCCACAGGCGCGCCACGGCATCTTCGGAGGCGCCGCCCTCGTGCAGAGTCTGTGCTTGCTTGCGGATCAAGCGACCGCGGGCGATCCGGTTCGTGACCCGCTCGAGCGTACGCTCGAACCACGCGGCGGCGTCGGCGTAGCGCCCGGCGGCCCGACAGAGCTCGGCAACCTTCTCTTCTAGCTCGGCGCGGCGATCGTCATCCGCCGGCATGAGCGACAGCGCGCGCTCGAGCAGCTCGATGGCGAGGACAGTCTGGTACTCGCTCGCCGCCTTCTCCCCCGCGGCCAGACTGTAGGCCAGGGTCTTGTCGGACAACGAGGTCCGGCTGAAGTGGTAAGCGAGCAAGTAGAGCTGCCGCTCGTCGCCGGCGTAGAGCCGCTCGATGGCCGCGCCGAGCCGTTCGTGCGCACGCGCCTTTGCGGAGAGCGCCCCGTAGAGCGCCTCGGCCATACGATCGTGGCCGATGCGATACAATAGCTCGTCGCCGCGAAGGCGCAGGATCATTTGTCGCTGCACCAAAGCCGATAGCGCGTCGTGCACATCGTCGAGGCTCGCGCCCAGGGCTTCGGCCAGGAGCAAGGGCGCAGTCGGGCGCGCGTCTACTGCCATCAGATCGATGACCGCGCGCTCGAAGGGGGCGAGTTGGCGCGCGCGTTCGAGGAACACATTTGCGATGCTCGGGGGCGCGCCGAGCGCGTCGCTCGCCGCCCAGCATCCGTCGCGGATCGCCACCGCGCCGCGTTCGACCAAGGTGCGCATCACCTCTTCGATGAAGAACGGGTTACCCTCGGTCTCGCGCGCGACTTGTTCGACGAAGCTGCCCGGCAAGACGTCCACTCCGAGCATCGAGCGCATCAGCTGTGCAGTGGCCGCGCGATCGAGCGGCCCGAGCAAGATGCCCTCAAGCGCATTCTTCGCGCCGAGCGCCTGCAGCAGGTCGGCGAGGGGCCGCCCTTCGACCTCGTCGTCCCGGTAGGTGCCGAGGATTGCCAAACGTGAGGCCGCGACGACCTTGGCCCGGATCACGACGTGCACGAGAAGATCGACGGCGCCGGGCTGCGCCCACTGGAGATCGTTCACGTAGACGACGAAGGGCGTGCGCGATGCCATCTGCACGACGAACTCGGCGACCTGCTCGAGGGCGAGGGTTTTGTCCTCCACCGTCGGTCCCGCAGCGAGGCTGGCGAGGCCATCGCCGAGCTCCGGCGCGATGCGCACGATGGCCGGCGCAAAGCGCTCGAGCACCTCGATCGCGCCGATCGCATCGGCGAGCCGTCCGAGTTGCCCGAGGACCTCGACCACCGGCCCATACTCCGAACCGCCGCTCGAGTAGCAGTTGCTCTCGAGGAAAGGCAAGAGCGAGAGCTGCGCGTGTTGCCGCACCTCGCGCATCAAGCGCGACTTCCCCACTCCGCTAGGTCCGGCCACGAAGAGCGCAGGGGCCGCTGCCGGCCCGTTGTCCTGCGTCCGTGCCTCGATGAACTCGGTGACGCGTTCGAACTCCTCTTCGCGGCCGACGAGCTGGCTCGAGAAGAGATAGCTATTGCGCGTTTCCTGCGTTTCGAGCTCGTAGGCGAGGTCCCCCTCGTTGTTGAGAGCGGCGATGACCGCATTGGCGGAGCGAAAGCGGTCGCTCGCCGACTTGGCGCACAGCTTGGCGACGATCGCACGCAGCCAATCCGGGAGCGCTTGCTTGGCGTGTGCATCGAAGGCGATCGGCTCGTAGCTATGCTGTTGAAAGAGCTGGATCAACGAATCGCCGATGAACGGAGGCCGGCCGCAGAGCAGCTCGTAGAGCATGATGCCCAAGCTGTAGAGGTCGGCGCGGTGGTCGAAGTCGACCGGCTCAATCATCTCGGGCGCCATGTAGGTCGGCGTGCCGATCAAGGCTTGACCGCCCGGTTTGGCACCCGCGAGCCCGAAGTCGAGCACCTTCACCCGATCGTGCGTCCCGACTAGCACGTTGTGTGGCTTGATATCGGAGTGGATGACGTTCCGGCTGTGCACGTACGCCAGCGCACGGCACACCGGCACGATCAGATCGAGCACGCGCGACCACGGCGCGCCCTTCAGTGCCTCCGAGATGTGGGTGCCCTCGATGAGCTCCATCGTGAACAGGTAATCGTCGCTGCCCTGAGACGGCTCGAAATCGTAGACTGACGCGACGTTCGGGTGGCGCAGCTTGGCCATTACCTTGAACTCCGCCTTGAACAGGCTGAGCCTCTCGCCCTTCACCGCGAAGCCGCGGATGGTTTTCAATGCCAGCTTGCGCTCGGGAAACAAGCCATCGGCCACCTGGTACACGCGACCCATGCCGCCGTTGCCGAGATCGCCGATGATGACGTAGCGCCCGTTGAGCAGCGCGCCGACAGGAAGCTGCTCGCTGTCATCGTCGAGCATCACCAAGCGGCTCGAGGCGTCGACCGTCAGGGTCTTGCCCGCGCGCCAAGCGATGGTCTGGGAGGGGCTCCGTGCATTCATCGCGGCACTTCCATCTCGACAATGCTGCTTTTGAGGCGACCGTAGAACTGCAGCGGGCTCATGACCAGCGTTTCGAATGGGCCGAAGTCCACCCGATCGCCGGCCGCAACCGGCGCCCGCTGTCGCGGCGGCAGCCGACGGCCGTTCAGCTGCGTCCCATTGAGAGAGCCGGCGTCGGCGAGCGTGAAGCGATCGTTGTCGCGCGCAAAGTGGGCGTGCACCTTCGAGATGCTTTGATCGGGCAAGCTGATATCGCACTCGGGGTTTCGTCCGACGACGATCGGTGCGCCCTCGGGCGCTTCGGCGTGCTTGCAGATCCTGAACACGAGGCAATTCTGACGGACTTCGAAGTGCTTCCCGCGGAAGCGGAGCGCGACGATCTTGCGCCACACTTCGCGGAGCTGCCCGCTGTCGTTGAGCGCCGTCTTGAACACCAAGGCTTGGGCGGTGAAGCTCGCCTTGGGAATGGCGACTACCAGAAAAGGGTGCGGAAAGCGCTGTTCGAAGGTGTCGCGCGTCGAGAGCGCGGCTTCGAGATAGTGTTCCAGCGTCTCCATCATCGCGCGCCCCCTCCGTTCAGCGCGAAGACGTCGCGCGCGGAGAGAAACGAGAGTGCGAAGCCGCCGAGATTGAGCGGCGCACCCGACGTGATCGGCACCGGCTGCCCGGGGATGAGCGGCTGGTTGCCGACGCGTGTGCCATTGCTCGAGCCGCGGTCGATCACCAGGTAGGCGCCGCTGTTCGGCCGACGCTCGAAGGAGGCGTGCTGCTTCGAGAGGCGCGGGTCGGGGATGCAGACGTCGCAAAAAGGACCTCGCCCCACGAGCACGCAATGCCAGAGAGAGGGGTCGCGCGTTCCTACGAGCGGATAGAGTCGCGCCTCGGCTCCTTGTCCATCGACGAGAAAGGCGTATGGATGGGCGGCGCAGAACAGCCCGAGCTTCGGGTGATGCGCGATCAACGCCCGTGCGCTGACGGCGCCGTGCGAGGCAGGCCCTTCGGCGAAGAGGCATGCCAAGACGTGCTGCTCTTCTTGCGACAGACCCGCGAAGCGAACACCGATCCCGTGCTGCCCGTTCGGCAACGGCTCGGCGTGCACGACACGGCCCGGGATGTCGCGCGCGCCCTCAGCCCAGTGCTCGAGGCGAAGGGCGACTAGGCTGCCGAGCGGGCACACGGCACTTCGGCTTTCGAGCAGCATACCGCCGACGGACAGATGAAGGACGTCGAGCCACAACGGGTCGCCGTTGTCGATAATCACTCGTGCTCTCTCCACATCCCGCATCATTGTCGTTTCGCAGCAACTTTCGGACCACGGCTTTGGCGCTTCCTGTGCGGCCATTTCACCGAGACAGCGTCATGACATCGTCGCGACAGAGATGGCTTCGTCCGGCGTCGCCGGTTCGACGTGTGGACTCGGACAGACGTGTGCGTTGTCGCGACCTTTCGTTTGGCATAGGGCATGCGTCCCCTCGTTCGAGGGGCATTCAACCGATGGCCGTCGAACTTGCCGCCGCAGCGCCCGCGCTATACAAACGTGGAGTGCCATCGAGCGCAACGACACAAAAGAGCCGCGCGCCGGGGGACTTGGGTGAGGCCACCGTCGAGTGGGGTATCACGATTCTACATTGTCCCGATCCGGCGTTGGCCGACACTTTCCATCCCCTCCACGAGCAGCTCCGCCTCGGCCGCATGGCCGCACCCGATGTCGACCTCGTCATCGATGACGCGCAGCTGTCCCGCCGCCACGCGACGTTCGTACGCGTCGAGGGGGCGCGCTTCTCCGTCGCGGACACCGGCAG
>DASWDH010000442.1:0-2003 GCA_036395495.1 Polyangiaceae bacterium | reverse complement strand
CCTCTTCGGAAGATGGATCGAGCGGATCGTAAGGGCGCCGCGCAGGACCGAACTCGTCGAGAAACTTCGGCGCGTACGACCGCTTGGCGCTCGAGTGATAGTCGAAATAGTCCATCTCGAGCGCGAAGGCGCCGTCCGGGGTGCGGCGGATGAGCTTGCGAACGGACGTCTCGAAGCGCGGTCGGCCGTAAGACGCGAGGCCCATCACCTTGTACTCTCCCTCGTTCACGGCAAACCCTAGAAAGGCGGTGAACGTCGAGTAGAGCATCCCGAGTGAGTGCGGAAAGCGAATCTCGCGCAGCTGCTCGAGGCTGACTTTGCCATCAGCGTGACGTTCGCCCCTGCCCACCGAAAGGGTCGCCCACTCCCCTACCCCATCGGCGGTCAGGATAGCCGCCCGCGCTGTCGGCGCAGTCAGAAACGCTGCCGCGGCATGAGCCTGATGATGCTCGGTGAAGAGGATGCGTTTGGCCGGAATGCCGAGATACGAAGCAATGAGCCCCTTCACCCACAGTTTTTCACCGAGCGAGTTTTTCATGGCGTGAGGAAAGCTCCGCCACGATTTCGGAAAGCTCCGCAGAGAGGTGGTGAGGATCCGCTCGAACTTGAGCATCGGCTTTTCGTAGAAGACGACGGCATCGAGCTCTGCCGGCTCTATCCCGCCGTGCGTGAGGCACCATTCGATCGCCGATAGCGGAAACGAAGCGTCGTTCTTGCGCCGCGAGAGCCGCTCCTCCTGGACGGCAGAGACCGGTACGCCGTCGACGACCAGAGCCGCCGCGGCGTCGTGATAGTGAGCCGAAATGCCGAGAATCTTCATCCGTATTGACCCGTGAGGGAACCCCGTGCGACCCGGTGCTCGATCCACCCGAGCCGTTCGCGACGATGCGCGCGCATCGCGAGGAGCGCGAAGAGCGGGAGGACCAAGAAGTACTGCACGAGAAGCACGAGCGTGCCGATGAGGCCCGCCAGGGCGACCGCCAAACGCAAATAACCTTTGCCTAGCCGCGAGAGGCGAGCGAGAAGCAGCCGAAAGCGGTATCGGTCGGGGCAAACGCGCTTGAGCTGTGCTTCGGTGTAGTTCATGTGAAAGGCCTCATCGCGCAGAATCTCGGCAAACACCCGCTGCGTCGCCGGATCGGAAGAGACGACGCGCTCGTAGATGGCGAAGCGCTCGGCCGCAGCTCGCTCGGATAGATGCAGGAAGGCGAGCAACTCGCCGTCGTTCTCGCCCTCGACGTCGAGATCGTCGAGACCTCGCTCACCAGGGGCGAACCAGTTGGCTTCGACCACCGCGGCGGTGGAAGATGGCAGCGTCAGCAACATCGCGCGCGCTCGGGCGCGAAAGAGGTCCGCGTGCCGCTGCTCGTCCATGGCGTGCCGCAAATAGAGCCGCCGAAGCAAACCATCGCGCGTCAGCTCCGCGGCCCGCGCCAGATCGCGCCCACCATCTGCTTCCGTTTCGGCAAAACGCAGCAGCTTGCAGGCGCGCCGCTGCGCGTCGCTCCAGACCAGCCAATGGACCGGGTAGAGCAGCCTATCGATGCGCGACGGGTGGACTCGCGGCGCCCGCGGCGTTTCGCCGCGCAGCACCAGCCCCTCACCCGTTTCCCTGGACAAACTTCCCGTGGCACTCACCCGCATCGGCGTCCCAGTTTTGCCACGATCGGGGGGGGTTTCCCACCGGACCTAAAGCGCACAACTTACGTTCGCCCCGAACTCGGATATAAGGGATTCCGCCACGAGCAAAGTGTTCCGGTGTCCGGAGAGAATCGAAACCGAAGGAATCGGCGCGAGTACTTGAATGGAAGCCGTCGCACAACGAAAGGAAAGACGCTCATGAAATTGACCGAGAATCTTCTTGCTGCTGCCGTATCGGGAATCGTGCTCGGCGCCGCCGGTGGATGCCAGCAATCCAGCGCTCCCCCGGCGAGCAGCCCTGGCTCGAGCAGCGCTGCCACGACCGCCGCCCCTGGCGCCAAGCACGCCTGCAAGGGCCAGAA
>DASWDH010000441.1:0-2031 GCA_036395495.1 Polyangiaceae bacterium | reverse complement strand
TGAAGTTCAGCGCGCCATCGAAACGCTCGAAGAGGCATTCGACAAAGACGCACGTGAGGGGATCGAGTTCTGACGTCAGTTCTTGGCGCTGACCGTGGTCGGCAGATGCGTCCACTCGGCACGCTCTGGCGGAATGGCGGGAATGGCGGTGGCCGAGGAAGACGTCACCAGATTGCCGTCGTCGTCGTAACGCGCGAGCTCTTGGCCCACGCGGCGCAGGTAACTCTGGCGCTCGTGGAACGGCAAAAACGAGCTCTTGAAGCCGGCCATGATCATCGACTTGATGTCGCGAACGGTCATTCCCATCTGCGTGTGACTGAGCCATAGCTCTTTGGAGACGCTGGTATCGGTGATCAGGCGGTTGTCGGTGTTGACGGTCACGCGAAGCCCGAGATTGAAATAGAGTTTGAGGGGGTGCGAGGCGAGATCGCGAACCGCCCCGGTCTGCACGTTGGAGGAGGGGCAGCACTCGAGTGGGATGCGATGGTCGTTCACGTAATGGAGAAGATCGCCGTCCTCGCGCAGCCGGCAGCCGTGCCCGATGCGATGTGCGCCGCACACGTGGATGGCTTGGGCAACCGATTCGGGACCGTACGCCTCGCCCGCGTGGATGGTCACGTTGATGTTGTTGTCGCGTACGAGCTGGAACGCGGCACGGTGATGTTTGGCGGGGTGGTCGTATTCGGCCCCGGCCAGATCGAAGCCGACGACGCCGCGCGCTTTGTAAGCGACCGCGAGCTCGGCCATTTCCAGCGACGAGGCCGGCGAGACGTTGCGTATGCCGCAAATGATGATGTTCGATTCGATTCCGAGCTTGTCGCGGGCGGCCTTGAGACCGGCCAGCACCGCCTCGATGACCCGCGTGAGCTTGAGCCCGCGCTTGGTATGCAGCATCGGCGCGTAGCGAACCTCCATGTAGCGAACGTTCTCTTTTGCCGCGTCCTCGCAGAGCTCGTAGGCGATGCGAAACAGGGCCGACTCGGTCTGCATGACCTTGAGGGTGATGTCGAACGCCTTGAGGTACTCGGCAAGCGACCCGCAGTTTTCGCCGAGGTGCATCAGCCGGCGAAGCTCTCCGGCGTCGTAGGAGACGAGCTCGACGCTGTCTTCACGAGCGAGGTCGATGATCGTCGAAAGGCGGAGCGAGCCGTCGAGGTGAACGTGGAGATCGGCCTTGGGGAGGCGCTCGAAGAACTCGAGGGGTAGCTTGTCGGGACGTGGGTCGGCCATGGTTGAGTGTAGCACCCCGTGTTCGGGTGCGTACCTCACCCGCCGTCACGTTACTCCGCGCGGCCTTCGGCTCGGCAGATGTTAGTCGGCGCGGCCTTCGGCCCGGCAGATGTTAGTCGGTGCGGCCTTCGGCCCGGCAGATGTTAGTCGGTGCGGCCTTCGGCTCGCCTCCGGGGTAGCCGAATGGCGAGGGCACCCACGACGGCGAGGGTCGCCGCGAAAGCAGCCCACAAGACTGCGGTGGGAAGCCGGCGCGAAGTGCCGGAGCGGGTGGCGTCCACGAACGCTTGCCGCAATGTGTCGATCGGCTGCAGGCCGATGAGAAGCTTGTCGCCTATCCAAAGCGTGGGCAACCCGGCGAGCCCGGCACTCCTGACGATCCGGATCTGTTCGTCGATCCGCGCGTCGGTCGAGGGGCTCACGACGCACGTGCGGTAGGACGGCATGACAAGGCCGAGTGACGCTGCCAGTTTTTCGCAGGCCTCCGGAGTGAGGCTCTCTGCGGCGAAAAGCGCGTCGGCCATTTCAGGCCCCTTACCTTGATCCTCCGCGCAGCAGTACGCGCGTGCCGCATGTCGCGCCTGCGAGTGGGACGCGAGCGGCATGTTGAGCCGAACGAAGTGCACCCGTCCGCGGTAGTCCTCGAGCACCTCCACCAAGCGCGGGTGCTGCTGGCGACAGAACGGACATTGAAAATCGACGAACTCCACCACGTTGAGCTTACCTGGCGCCCAGAGACTCGCGATTTCGGGTGGTACCGGCGGGGAAGGCTGCAAGACGGCCCAGATCGCCGGCAACAAG
>DASWDH010000440.1:0-15054 GCA_036395495.1 Polyangiaceae bacterium | reverse complement strand
CGGCTGTTCCTCGTCGGCGGCCTTCTATCGGCCGTCTGGCTGTGCTTCGTTCCCGATGCTCGCTCGCAAGATGCGGGGGCGGGCGCCGCGGCAGCCAAGCCCGCTGCCAAGAAGGGCGGAAAGGCGGCGAAGCCTGGCGCCGATGCCGGCGCCGACGCTGCTCCCGTGAACCTGCGCCCCACCCAGGAATCCGAAATCTGGACGGGAACCGCCGATGCCGGAGCGGTCTCCACGTACGTTCCGCCGCCCCCGCGAAGGGTGACACCACCCCCGCCGCCGCCAACGCCCGAACAGCTCAAGGGTCTTCAGCAGCTTCAAGTGGAGGCGGTCGAATACGAGAAGTCGGCCAAGGATTACCGCGATGCCATCACCCGGATCGTGCAGCATCACTACGAGGACAAGCGCCGTCGAATGTTGGCGTCGCTCGACGGCGAGATCGAAGTCGAAAAGAAGGCTCTGCGCGAAGCTCGCGAAGAGGCGATCAAGCGTCTCGAGGAGTTCGTCGCCCGCTACTCGGGAGCCAACGCACATCCGGAGAACACGCCGGACGCGATGTTCCGGCTGGCCGCCCTCTATGAGGAGCGCGTCCGCGGCGATTCGCCAGACGAGCTTGGGGGAGGGCTCAAGCAAGCCATCGATCTGTACAAGCGCGTGATCCGGGAGTTCCCCAACTACCGCGAGCTCGCCGGTATCTACTATTATCTGGGTCATGCGCTCAACGATTCGAACCGGATCGACGAAGCGCATCAAGTTTGGCGGTCGCTCGTTTGCCACAACAAGTACGCCTATCCCGTTCCGCCCGATCCGAAGGACCCGAGCAAAGACACAATCGTGCGCCTGCCGCAGGATCACGAAGAAGATTTCTGGCGCGGTTGGGAAAATGCTCATCCGAACCCCATCGGCTTTGCCGGTAGAGGCAGGGCCCTGGCCAAAGCTCCCAAGGCCGGAAAGAAGGGTGGCGCTGCTCCCATGCAGGGAGGCGAAACGGTTTACATCAACCCCTATCCCCAAAACTGCGCGCCTATTCCTCAGCAAACCGACGAGGGCGCCGAGCCCCGCTATGTCGCGGAGGTCTGGTGGCAGATCGGCAACTGGCATTTCGATCAGATCGATCCCCACGGTGGCCCCTACAATTTGAACCGGGCGGCGACCACCTATCAGCATTCGATGCAGTACAAGAAGCCGCCGCTCTACGGCGTGGCGATGTACAAGCTCGCCTGGACCTACTTCAAGCAGCAGCGCTACGAGACGGCCGTCCGGGAGTTCGTCAATCTGCTCAACTACACCGACCAGCAGGAAAAAGCGACCGGCGACCCCGGCACCGACTTCAGGGCCGAGGCCTACACGTACATCGCCGGTTCACTCACGTACCTCGATTTCGCGGGACCCGGCCCCGACGATCCCTTCATCGCACGAAATGACGTCCTCGACACCGAGTCCAACCCTACGGCCGCCGAGCAGAAGATGCACGTCGCGGTCGAGCGCGTGCAGGACCCCAAGCTCATTCCGCAGGACAAGAAGTGGACGGTCGAAATCTACAAGGCGCTCGTCCAAGAATTCCGTGAGGTCAACCAGTGGCACAACGCGATCGAGGTGAGCGAGCTCATCTTGAAAAAATGGCCGATGCACCGCGACGCGCCCAACGTGCAAAACCAGATCGCCGACATTTACGAAGAGCTCACCCGTCTGTCGCGTGAAGGAACGGCCGAACGCGATCAGAACGCCGCGCGTGCTCTCGAGGCGCGCACCAAGCTCGCCGCTTACGTCGGAAACACGCCGTGGGTCGATGCCAACCGCGACGATCCGGAAGCGATCCAAGCCGCCGAGCGCCTCGTCAAGGGAGGTCTGCGCAGGGCGGCCGCCGATCATACCAACCTCGCTCGCGCCTATGTCGCCAAGGCGACCGAAACAGGCGATGCCGCGCAGCAGAAAATCTGGCTCGAGCGCGCCGTCGGCGAGTACAAGCTCGCCGACGTCGGATGGAGCGGCTTCTTGCGCCAAGACGAGAACGCGCCCGACGCCTACGAAACGAGGTTCTGGATCGCCGACGCGCGTCATGGCGTCGTGGTCGTGACCGTGAACCTCGACCGCTCGCCGACCCCGCAAGAACTCGCCAACGCGCGCCAGGCTGCCGCCGAGGTGCGCGACTCCAACGAAGACGACAAGTTTTTACAGCCGGCAGCTTACTACGTCGTCGATGTCGCCGAGCAGGCTCTGCAAGATCAATATCGCCTGTACAACCGCAGCAATGGCACGCAGGGCCTGCAGGAGCGCAAGGAGGTACGCTTCGTCAAGTCGGCGGACGGAACCGACCGGGTCGCAGCCGATCCGATTCCCGCATACGTACAAGCGGGCATGTCGGCCCGCGACGAATACGTGCAGCGCGTTCCTCCGTCGGCCGACGTGCAGAAGAACGCGATCGTGTACCAGTTCCAGGTCGCCGATAGCTATTTTCTCTACGGCCATTTCGATCAAGCGAAGTCGCGTTTCGAGCCAATCTGGAAAGATCACTGCGGCAGAGACGAGTACGGCTACAAAGCCTGGCAAAAGCTCATCACCATCGCGGCTCGCTCGCTCGACGTGAAGGAGAGCCGGCGCCTTGCCGAAGCGGAAGAGAAGCACACCTGTGCGGTCACCGCCGAGCAGGTTAAGGAGGCCAAAGAGCTCACCGGTCCGGTCAAGATCGGCGGCGCGTACATCGATGCCGGCAATCTCTTCAAAGAAGCCGAGAAGATGAAGGACGGCCCCGAACGCCAGGCGAAGTGGCGGGAAGCCGCGGCCGCCTACAATTACGCCCTCACCCAACCGGGAGGGGCATCGCGCGACGAGGCCCCGGAAGCAGCCATGAACGGCGCTTTCGCCTACAAGCAGGTCGGTGAGTACGACAAGGCCATCAAGATGTACGAGCTTTTCATCAACAACTATGGCGACGAAAAGACGTTGTCCAAGCTCGAGCAGGAAAAGAGCCCCAAATATCCCGAACGGGTGAAGTACTTGAAGCAGGCCTACGACACCTTGTCGAAGTCGTACGTGCTTTTCTTCAATTACCGTGCGGCGGCCGAAACCTACGACAAGATCAGCACCATCAATCGGTTCGAAGAAAAGGACCGGCGCGAAGCTGCCCGCAACGCGCTCGTGCTCTATTCGAACATGGGCGATACCGCCAAGATGACCGAGGTGCGCAAACGCATCTTGTCGCTGAATCCGAGCACGCAGGAGAAGGCGGAGACCGACTTCATCGTGGCCGACAGCGACATGAAAGCGTGGGATCCGCGCGGCGCCGACGAGGGAGCGAACCGCAACGCTCGGGTCAAGGCGACCAGCTCGATGATGCAGTTTTACGATGCCAACAAGAACATCGGTGCCGCGAGCAAGTACGTCGTCGAGGCCGCCTACAACGTGAGTCGCATGCGGCAGGCCACCGACCAAAACGCCGACGACTGGCGAAAGAAGACGATCGCCGCGTTCGAGAAGTACAAGGCCAATGCCCCCACGAAGGAGGGCAAGAACGAAGCGATGGGTTCTCGCGAGGCCGGCATGGCGGCCGAGTCCGAGTTCACCATGATCGACAACGATCTCAAAAAGTCATACGACTACGATACCGGCCATCACCGTTACGCCGGCAGCTCGGTGGAGGTCATCAAGAAGTTCCAGAACGACGCGGTCGAAGCGAAGAAGCACCAGGCCAGGCTGCAGCACGTGATCGACGCTTACGCTTCGCCCGAGTGGGCGACCGCCGCGGTTTCGCGACAGGGGAGTCTTTACGACTCGCTCCGTACCGGGCTTTACAACACGCGGCCCCCGCAGTTGAAGCTCGCCGACGCCAAGACCGAGGCGCTGCTGAAGCGATTCGAAAAGAGCGACAATCCCGACGACCAAGACAAGGCCGATCAGATTCGGCAGCGACTCACCGAAGGGTGGCGCGCCGCCCGCGAGCGCGAGATCAACAGCGCCGATGAAGCGATGATCCACTTCTACGCGCAGAGCGTTGCCCTGGCGAAGCGCTACAACGTGCGCAACGCCGCCGTGAACCGCGCCAACCAGCGGCTCGCCTTCTTCACCGACATCCTCGGCGAAGCCAAGATGCAGAAGTACACGCAAGGCATTCAAGATCTGCAATACCGCGAAGGACTCTTCTTGCAGACGCGACCGGGCCTGGTCGCCTCACCGCAGCCGCAGCCGCTGCCCCCGCCCCCGGTAGGTGCGTTGTGAGCACATATCGCAGCGCACTCGGGGCGTTCGCAGTGCTCGTAGCGACCGGGGTGATCGCGGAGGCGACCGGTTGCGGCGGCTCGAAACAGCCGCCGAAGGAGCCCGCTGCTGCTGCTCCCGCGCCTGCTCCGACGGTACAGGCACCACCGCCGGACACCGGGCAGCCCGCAATGGCGACCGGCGCGCTCCGGATGAACGCTTCTGCAGAGGCCGCCTACCGACGCGGGATCAGCGCCTACTTCAACGGCGACCTCCCCGGAGCGAAGGCGGCGTTCCAGCAAGCCATCGCCGCCGACTCGCGGGCGTACCAAGCTCACTATTCGCTCGGCGTCGTTCTCGAGCGGCTTGGCGACCCGTCCGCGCAAGAGGCTTATCGTCGGGCGTTCACGATCCAGCGCGACTACGAGCAGGCCATCGCCGCCTACGCGTTGTACGTTGCGGCCAGGGGGCGGCTCACCGAGGCCGATTCGTTTCTGCAAGGCAAGCGCGGTGAGCTTCCGAATTCCGCCGGCGTGATCGCCGCGCTGGCCGAGATCAAATCGATGCAACGCGATACGGGCTCGGCGCAGACACTCGCCCAAGAAGCGCTCAAAAAAAACGCCGACTACCGCCCGGCCATGGTGACCATCGCGCGCGACCATTATCGAAATCGGCGTCTCGACCTCGCGCTCTACGCGCTGCAAGCGATCCTGGATGGTTTCGGCGAAGACAATCCGCCCCGCGATAGGGACAACCCCGATGCGCACTATCTTCGCGGCATCATTCTCAGGGAGCAGGGGCGCCGCGCTCTTGCGATCACCGATCTGAAGCAGGCCGTTGCGGGTCGGCCCGATCTCGTCAGCGCACGGGTCGAGCTCGCCGCCTATTATCTCGAAGCCGGCAACGCCGCCGAGGCGCAGCCGCTTCTCGAGGGTGCGCTGAGATTCGATCCCAACAACATCATCGCCCACCTGAATCTCGGGGATTGCTACCGACTCGCCGGCCGCATTCCCGAAGCAAAAGCGCAGTTCGACTGGGTGCTCGCGCACGACACCTCACTTGCGCAGGTGCACTACGACCTCGGATTGTTGTATCTCTTCGCGCCGAGCGTGCCCGGTATGGACGCCAAGCGGCAGACCGAGGAGGCGATTGCCGAGATCGGCAAATACCAGCAGATGCGCGGCAAACTGGCGGCTGGACAGAGCGACGATTCGGAAGAGCTGCTCAATCGCGCCAAGCAGAAACAGGCCGACATTCAGGCGCAGGCAAGTGCGAAGGAACCAGCGAGCGCCCCGGCACCTGCAGGAGCAGCCAAGCCGGACGCCGGGTCGGCGGGCCCAGCGACCGGCAAAGACGGTGGCAAGTGAGGGGGAAATGATGAATGCTTTGAGCATGCGCAGGCGAAAACGAATGCTCGAGCGGTGTGTCGCGGCCGCGTCACTCGTCATCCTGACGGCGGCACCGGCACTCGCTCAGGAAAAGCCGGCCAAGGGCGTGATCACGCTGGCCGAGGTCACCATCGTCGGGCGCATTCAGAAGCCAATCGCCGCCGTCGACGTCAACCGCATTCAGCCGAAGCTCACGCTCCAGGAGCTGCGCCAGCCTTTCCTCGATCAGGTCGAGCGCGCCGTCTACCAAGAGCCGTTCTAATTCTCTTGCGCTCGCGGCGTCGTGAGTTGGCTCGCCATGCTCTTCGCGGTCGCGTCGGTGCTGGCGAGCTTCGAACGGCTCCGGCGTGTGCACCGGGTGGCAGCCTTCGACCTCGATGCGCTTGCCCGCGCGTTGGGCACGGCCGTCGGCGCATCTCGCTTGCGGCAGATGGCCGATCTGATGCACGGCGAACGGCCCAGTTGGGAGGGTGAGCTCATTCTATCGGTGCTCCAGTCGCGTAACCCCGCCGAAAGGACGGCCTCGGTGAACGAGTATCTGGGCGACGTTGCCTCGGCCCTACGATGGGGGAGCCACATACCGGTGACGGCCGCGCGGCTTTCGGCGGCGGGACCCCTTTGCGTGCTGTTCTTCGCCCTGGCGCGCGGGGCGATTGCCGCGGCGGAAATCGTCCCGGTCATCGCGTGGGGTGGCGCAGGCGTGGTCGGCGCGCTTGCCACCGGCCGGGAGGCCAATCGCGTTGCCGCCGAGATCCGAAAGGCCGTCGATCGATGGGTTGCGCGCGTTCTCGAGGCAGCATCCGTCCGAGATTCGCCCAGTTAAAGCCGGCGGTTAGGCCGACCATTGTTGGTGGACCGGTGCCCACGGTGCGTGTAGCCTAGAAAGGACGGAACCTTGCCATCCACGCAGCTGTCAGCTCACCGCGTCACGACGCTGAGGGGAAGCTTCCTCCTTTGGAGAAATAGGGAATGAACCAACAGCCGTATGCAGGACGTCCGGTTTCGAGCGGTCGCCCGGGTCAGATGACCGCGGTCATGCGCGCCATGCCGCAGGTGTCGGGGCCCAAGGTGCTTCGAATCGGTCTCGTTCAGGGTGGGAGGGTGATCGAAGAAAGGGTCATCAAGCACCGATCTCACGTCACGATTGGGCCGAGCGAGAAGAGCATGTTCGTCGTGCCGAGCCAGAACGTGCCGCCGAATTTCCGGCTCTTCGAGTTGATCGGAAACGAATACCACCTCAATTTTCTCGATGGGATGACCGGTCGCGTCGCGCTGCAGACGGGCATCACCGACTTGGCGGCACTCCGTGGCCAGGCCAGGCGTTCGGCGCAAGGCGGCTACCAAGTTCGGTTGAGCGAGGAAGCGCGCGGCAAAGTGGTCGTGGGTGAGACGACGTTCCTTTTCCAGTTCGTCGCACCTCCGCCCGTGCAGCCGAAACCACAATTGCCGGTGTCGGTCAAGAGTGGGTTGTCCAATCAGATCGACTGGACGATGACCATCATCGCCGCATTCTCGTTTCTCTTTCACTTCGGCATGGTGGGCGCCATCTACTCCGATTGGCTCGATCCCGTCGTCGATGACGAGCTCAACATCGCCGGGCTCATCGACTCGGTCAAATCTCTTCCGCCTCCACCGCCCGTCGAAACCCCGCAGGAAGTCAGCACGGCCGCGACGGCGACCGCTGCAGCGACCGCCGAAGCGAAGGGGGGCGGTGGCAAAGGCGCCGGCGCGGGCAAGGGCGGTTCGATGAGTACTGGCGAGCGCGCACGCCTCAGTGCTCAGCTCGATCAGCTCGAGATGGCGACGCTCGGTGCGCTGAACAGCCAGGGTCCCGCGACGGCCGGCGTGCTCAAAGGTGGCGACGTTCCCACGGGCGCCCTCGATCAGGCGGCGCAGTCCGGCGCCGGCGTGTCGGTGGGTGGCAGCAGCGGTTTGAACCTCGGCGGCGGGGGTGGCGGCGTGCTTCGACCGGGAATGAGCGGTGGCGGTCTCGGTGCGATCGGCGCGACCACCGCCGGCACGCCAGGCGGCGCGGGAAAAGGTGCCGTCGTCGAAGGCCCGAAGGGCAATGCCAATGTGGGAGCATCTGAAGTTCGCGGTGGGCAGGTGTCGAACGCCGATCGCGTCGTCGCTGGAATGCGGGCGGGCTTCCGCGCTTGCTATAACCGCGGCCTCGCCAGCAATCCCGATCTGCAAGGTTCGGTGCGGATCACCGCCAAGATTGGTCCCAACGGGGAGGTCGTCTCGGCGACTCCGAGTGGGGGCGCGGGACTCGGCGACGAGGTCGTGAGCTGCGTCGTGCGTCGTGTTCAGAGCGCGACATTTTCGCCGCCGGAAGGCGGCGGGGCCTCGATCGTGATTCCGGTCACTTTCGCGCTGCAGAGATAGATCCTAAGTCCGTCCCGCCTGGGGGCGCACCCCCTCGGATGTGTCGTGTCGGCTGAAGGCCCCAGCACTTCTCTGCGACGAGCTCAGGTGAATGCTGCTATGCCGAAGGGCAACTAGGAGAGTTGGATGGGTGTTGCTCAGCAGTCGAGTTGGCGTGCCCGGGAAAACGCACCGTGAGAAAGAGTCATGGTTCCGCCATAATACCGAGGCGCTGGAGCGTTGACGCATGGCTTCGCCCGCTTTATAGTCCTGGGGCTTCGCGCTTGGAGGGTTGATGCGAACGCGTAGAATCGGTTGGGGACTATCCATCTGTGTGTTGTTCAGCGCCGTCTATGGCGCGGCCGACGCGCAGACCACGAAGGCCAATCCGGGCAGCGAAACATCGGTCGGCCTGCAGCGGCAGGTGAACCTCACGCCCCAGGAGCAGCTCGCGCAAGCCGATACTTTCATCGCTCGCATGGGCGTCACGGGGTCCAACATTCGCCGCATGCTCGAGCAGGCGCGCGCCCAGCGCGACGTCGTGAAAACGTTGTGTCTCAACGACAAGCTCAATCAGGTCGACGTGGCGACGCGGTCCGCTCAGGATCGCCGCGGGCAGCTCGAGCAGGCAGCCCTGCGCAAAGATGCCGATCTCGCGAACCACGAATTTACGATTCTCACCGTCCTGCGGCAGCGAGTCGAGCAGCTCGGCGCCGAAGCCAACCAGTGCATCGGCGAAGAGGCGGTGATGTTCGGCGAGACGAAGGTCGTCACCACGATCCTACCGGGTCAACCGACCGAAGACGTAACGTCGTATCCCGAGAATCCCATCATCGCCACACCTCCGGTGTGCGCGAGCTGCATCAAGTAGTTAGTACCGCAGTAGCCGGTCGCCGCGGCGTTTTCCCATGCTGACGACGACTTCAGCGTTGTGATACGTAGCTCCCCCTCTGCCCAAGGCGCCCCACCGGACGATGAAACCAAGTCGGCTCACATGCGCAGTACTCGGTCTGGGGCTCGGTTATTCGAGCGCCGCCTTCGCGCAAGACCAAGTCTGGCTGAGGGATCGCCGTTACACGGAAGGTATCGGCATTCGGGCCGGCGATCTCGAGCTTCATCCGGGTATCGCGGCGGAGTTCGGCTACGACACGAATTACTTCTTGCGCTCCAAGAACGAGGGCGAAATCGATACGTTTCGCCTGCGGATCACGCCATCCTTCAGCCTTGCGACCATCAGTCCGCAACGCCGCGAAGCGGAAGGGGGCGGAGCTCCGGAGCCCCCCAAGGTCACCTTTCGCGCCGGCGTCGCGGCAAGCTACAGCGAGTTCATCGCCACCAAAAGCGAGAACCAGGATGCCCTTTCGAAACAGCGCAACGTTGCCGGGCTTGGCAACCTGCAGCTCAACATCTTGCCGGGGCGACCCTGGGGAGGCGACCTCTATGCCGACTTCTTGCGGTCGGTCCAGCCGTCCGACGACCCCAACTTCAACTTCAACCGCATCAATGCTCGCTTCGGCGGGGGTCTCGTCTGGACACCTGGCGGAGGCATGTTCGATTGGCGGCTCGGCTACGAGTACGGCCTCACCTACTTCGAAGACACGGCTTTCCGCCATTTCAGTAACGACCAGCACCAGATCAATACGCGAGGTCGATGGCGATTTTTGCCGCGCACCGCGTTCATGTACGATGCGTCGGTTGCTTTTGTCCATTACAACAATGGCCCGACGGCAGGGCAGCTCGACTCGGATCCCGTTCGAGCGCGTCTCGGGCTGAACGGTCTGGTCACCCCATCCTTTGCTCTCTTGGCGATGGTGGGCTGGGGCTCGAGCTTTTACAAGGGGGCGAACGCGCAGCAGTTCGACAGCGTGATCGGGCAGGCCGAGCTCAAGTGGTTCATCACCCCCAACCCCGGCCTCGACCCGGCGGGTGCGACGCTATCTTTGTCGACGGCAGCCATCGGTTACCTGCGTGATTTCTACAACAGCTACCTGGGTGATTACTTCGTGCGTGATCGCGGTTACGTGAACTTCACGCACTTTTTCGGTGGACGTTTCCTCTTGGTCGTCGACGGAGGCCTCGCATCGGTGCGGTATCCGACCGTGTACAACGAGAATCGCGCGGAGATTCACTCTGCGTTCGGGACGCTCAGGGCGGACGCCTCACTTTTCGGAGAGTACCGCATTGCAGACACATTCGGCATCAACACGACGTTCCGCTATACTTCGAACATTACCGACGTGCGCATCAACAACGACGAATTAGGATGGAAGCGTTTCGAGGTGTTCATCGGGGCGCGTTGGTTCATGTAGTTTGAATTTTTTCCGGCCCTCGCGAGACTAAGGATCAGTCCCGATCGTTTGTGCCCAAGGTCGTAGTGTCCATGCATCGTTTCACTCGAAGGTCTTTGGTCGTCCTCCTTGCGGCCGTGGTCGCTCTCGCCGGCTGTGCCGGGCGCCCGAGCTCGAAAATCAAGTTGCCGCCTCCGGTGGAGAGCACCACCCTCGGCGCTGGCGACGCGTTCGTGCTCACGATCGTGGGGGAAGACAAGCTGCCCAAGGAGTTCCGAGTCGCCCCCGACGGCAGTGTCGATCTGCCCTACGTCCACCGGGTCCAAGTGGCGGGACTCGAGCCCCAGGAGATGGCGGAGCTCGTCCGCAAGAAGCTCATCGAGGGGGATATCCTGCGCGACCCGAGCGTTGCGGTCGACGTCAAGGAGTACAACTCCAAGCGGGTGTCGGTGCTTGGCCAGGTGCAGAAACCTGGCTCATTCCCGCTCACGCCGGGTTTTACGCTGATCCAGGCGATCTCGCTGGCGGGGGGATTCAACGCCATCGCCAACCGGGATCGGATCAATTTGACGCGCAAGAGCGGCAAACAAGTGCGTACCGTCGTGCTTTCGGTCGACGCCATCACCGAAGGATCGCTACCCGATATCCCCCTCCAGTCGGGCGACACCATTTTCGTCACCGAGCGGATATTTTAGCGCCGGGGTCAGCCGCGTTCCGCTCGAGTGGCGAGTAACGTAGCGAAAAGATGAAGCGGTAGTTCGGCGTCGTAATCCCCGACTCGCCCGTGAACGTGAGCGGGCCACCGCCGCCGAGGCCGAGCGACAAGTCGCCGCTCATCAAGACTGCGGTGCGCACCGAGAGCTGCCATTCTGCGGGCACGAGTGGGGGGGGCGTGCCGGCGCGCGTGAGCTCGTATTGTTCGACCAACGTGGGCAGGGCAATGGCTTCGAGGAGGATGCGCAGCCTATCGCTCTCGAGAAGGTCGGCACCGATTCCGAGCGCGGATACGAGCTGGGGTCCCACGCGACTGCCGAGCAGGTCGGTCGTTTTTCGCAGGCGCGCTCCGAGCTCGCCCGCCGCGAAGACACGACCGAGCCGCACGTCGCCGGTCAAGGCGGGGATCGCGACGAAAGAGCGGTCGCCGGCAAACGACGACGCGGCGCCGGTCGGTAAGGCGAGCTCCAGACGGGCGATCAGGCCGAAGAGCTGAGGCGGGGAACGTGAGGCGCGCGGCAAAAGGGCATACGATGCACCCACTCGCACGTCGCGCATCGCCGTGTGCGAAATGGACGTCGTCTGTTGCGAGCGGATGGATGAGATACCGGTGCCGGTGCGATACACGCTGATCGGCAGAGCGATACCGGCCTCGAGACGCTCCGACAGCCCATACGAAAAGAGAAAGGTCGCGTTCCACAGTCGATCGACCGCGACGACCTCGGTTCCCGCGGGATCAGCGGATGGCACGAGCAACACGATCGGGCGCGCGAGGTGCGTGGCTACCAGGCCGAACCCAAACCGTCCCGGTGCGGTGGTTTCCGTGGCACCAATGAACGCGAAAGAACCTGGGCCGGCGTGCGGCCAGAACGTGTCGGCATCGATGCAGGTCGACAGGTGAGTCGGCGGCGTACAATCAGCGAACGCTGGTCGCGCGCTGGCGAGGGCCGCGGCCACGATCACGGTGACGACTGTTCTCACGCGTTGGTTTTATCAAGATCCCGAAGGTCCTGCAGAGAGAGCTACTCAAGTCGGGTTGGTTCATCCTATCCTGCCGCCGTGATCAGCTCGACGTCTCCGCTCGGTCTTGGCTCGGCGTCTCCGCGCCGTCGAGCATTGCTCGAGCAGCTCGGGATTCCTCTCGTCGTCTTGACGGCGGACGTGGACGAACGCGCAAGGGATGGCGAGGACCCGACCGACTACCTCGAGCGAATCACGCGCGACAAGTTCGTCAGCGTCGCATCGGACCGTCGCGCCGAGCGTGCAAGCGTTCTTTTGGTGGCGGACACGGTCGTTGTCGTCGACGGTGAGATCCTGGGCAAGCCGCAAAACATCGAGCAGGCGCGGGCGATGCTCGAGCGTTTATCGGGGCGCGCGCACGAGGTGAGGACGCGATTTGCGCTCGGCCCTCTGCACGGCAAAGATTCAGCCGCGATCGTGCATGCGGAAACGGTGTGCACCTCCGTCGAATTTCGGCGCCTTTCCTCGCTTGCCGTCGCGCGCTACGCGGCCACGGGAGAGGGACTGGACAAAGCGGGAGCCTACGCCATCCAAGGGATCGGTTCTTTCGCCGTGCATCGCATCCACGGCTCGTACCCCAACGTCGTTGGCCTTCCGGTGTGCGAGCTCGTGGCCGCTCTCGAACTTCATGGTTTCATCTCGAGCTTTCCGTAAGAAAGCCATGTTCGGCGATCTGATGATCGGCGCAGTCGCCTTCGCTGCCCGAGCCGCCGCTTTGCTCTGGGCGAGCGGACGATTTCCGGCGGCGGCCGACGGTATCTATTACCACGCGCTCGCGGTTCGCATCGCTCATGGACTCGGATCGACGTGGCTATGGCCGGACGGCAAAATCACCTATGCCGCGCATTATCCGATCGGGTATCCCGCGCTCTTGGCGCTCGCCTACAAGCTCGGGGGAGACTCGGCGGCCGTCGGCGGTTGGATGAACGCGGTCCTCGGGACGATCGCCGCGATCGCAGCCTATCGTCTCGCTCTTCAGCTCACGACACCGCGATGGGCCTTCGCGGCGGGCCTCGGTGTGGCATTCCATCCTGGTCTCGTCATGTACACACCCGCTCTCATGACCGAAGGGGTGGCCGCCGCGCTCCTCGTCATCGGGGCGTGGGCAGCATCCCGCCGGTCTCGCGGAGGTCTCGTCGCGTCCGGCGTCGTGATGGGTGTCGCCACTTTGATTCGGCCGCAATCGCTGCTCCTCGCTCCCTGCTGGGGCTCGGTTTGCGCGGAAGGAGGTGCTCCGCTCCAACAGCGTCTGCGCCGCGCCGGCGTAGCGACGGCCCTGGCGCTTGCCGTTTGCGCGCCGTGGACCGCGCGAAATTGTGTACGCATGCATCAATGTGCGCTGGTGAGCTTCAATGGAGGTTGGAACTTGCTGATCGGTGCTAGCGACGAGGCGAGCGGTAGCTGGTCGCCCGTCGCCGTTCCGGAGGCGTGCCGCTCGGTATGGGACGAGGCCGAGAAGGACGCTTGCTTCGGACGCGAGGCGCGCCGCAATATCGCGCAAAACCCCGCTCGCTGGCTCGGGCTGATTCCCGCGCGGCTTGCCGCGACGTTCGACTACGCCGGCGCGCCAGGCTTCTACCTGCACGAGTCGAACCCCGGCGCATTCGGCGACCGAGCGAAGCTCGTGCTCGGCATCATCGAAACGGCGTACGAACGACTGTTTTACCTGGCGGCGCTGATCACCGCGGCCATGATCCAGGGACCCCGCCGAAAGGCTCGCGGGTACGTTGCCGCGGTCTCCACCGTCCTGCTTTTCCAAGTGCATGCTTACCTGGCGGTCCTCGGGCTTGCGCTTTCGCTCGCGCTCTTGGGTAAGCGGCTCCTCGACGGTCCGGTGCTCCCGGCGGCGACGTTCTTCGCGGTGGCTGCGACCGCCGCGGTGCACGCCGTCTTCTTCGGTTCGGGGCGTTACTCGATGTTGACGTTTCCGCTGATCACGGCACTGGGATTTGGATTTGGTTCGCTTTTTACGGGTTTGACAGCGGGGACGAGCGAGCGCGATACTCGAAATCCCGACGAGGAGACCACGAGATGCCCCTGATCGAAACGGAAGAGGCTGCGCGCAGGCTCGCGCGTGCCATTGCCAGCGATCTTTCGCTCTACAACGAAGAGAAGATCCTGCAGGGCATCCAGAGCGATAACTTGTTCTCGGCCCTTTCGGAAGAGATTGAAGAAGGACGCGCGCTCTACAAGAGCCGCGTGTCGCCCGAGCTCTATCAAAAGAACTTCTATGACCGCGCGCTCATCGACATTCTGATCAAATCCAAAGGGCACGTGAAATCCAAGCTTTGGTAGCGTACCGGTTCGTTGCATCGGCCGCCGACCCGCGAGAGAGGCTCGACAAGTTCATCGTAGAATTGCTGGCGAGAAGCGGGACGCCGAGCTCGCGCGCCGCGGTGCAGCGCTGGATTCGCGCAGGGCGGGTCACCCTCGGCGGCCGTCCCGCTTTGCCGTCCGAAACCGTTCCGGTCGGCGCCATCGTCGCTTTGACTCCGGCGCCACCCGAACCCTCGAACCTGGAGCCCGACCCGTCGGTGCCGTTCGACGTCCTTTATGAGGATGAGCATCTCATGATCGTCGACAAGCCGGGCGGGGTCGTCATGCATCCGGCGCGCGGGCACGAAAGCAAGACGCTCGTCCACGGCCTCTTGGCGCGCGGCTCGTTCACGATCGACGAGGGATCGGAGCAGCGGGTACGCCCGGGCATCGTGCACCGGCTCGACAAAGGGACGAGCGGCATTCTGGTTGTCGCCAAGGACGAGCGCACGCGCGAAGGCCTGAAAGCGCAGTTCATGCGCCACGACATCGAACGCGCTTATCTCGCCATCGTCGTGGGAAATGCGGAGACTCGCTTGTACGAAACGCTTCACGGACGGAGCTCCGCCGACCGTGTGAAGTTCACGAGTCGCGTCGCGAGAGGTAAAAGAGCGGTGACCCGGGTGCGCGTGCTCGAGAGGTTGGCTGGCGGCAAGGCCACGGTGGTGGCATGCCGACTGGAGACCGGGCGCACGCACCAGATTCGGGTGCACCTCTCGGAGTGCGGGCATACGCCCATTCTCGGTGATCCAATCTATGGCCGCACTCCC
>DASWDH010000439.1:0-14999 GCA_036395495.1 Polyangiaceae bacterium | reverse complement strand
CGTCGGCGAGGCCGGCCGGCGAAGGGTGAATGCCCGCCACGACGAGCCCGGCGATGTGGGCGATGTCCGCCGCCAAAACCGCGCCGACCTCGTGAGCGATGTCGGCGAACGCCTTGAAATCGAGCTCGCGCGGGTAGGCCGTGGTTCCGCAAAAAATGAGCTTCGGCCGATGTTCGCGCGCGAGGGCGCGAACCTGGTCGAGATCGATGCGATCGTCGGAAGCACGCAGCCCGTAGGGAATGCTCTTGAAGTAGCGCCCGGTGATCGACACGTTGTGGCCGTGCGTCAGGTGCCCACCCGAGGGCAGCCCGAGGCCCATCACCGTGTCTCCCGGCTGCACCGTGGCCAGATAGACCGCCAAGTTGGCCGGGCTTCCCGAGTAGGGCTGCACGTTGACATGGTCCATACCGAAGAGCTTTTTCACCCGTTCGCAGGCGAGCTCCTCGACGGGATCGATCGACTGCTGCCCTTCGTAGTAGCGCTTGCGCGGATATCCCTCCGAGTACTTGTTGGTGAGCACCGACCCGCTCGCTTCGAGCACGGCGCGCGAGACGTAATTCTCGCTGGCGATGAGCCGCACGGTTTCGGCCTCGCGCCGCTCCTCCTCCAGAATCAAAGTGGAGATTTCGGGATCGACCTCGGCGAGCGGAGGCTCGTGCCAAGTTGGTGCGCGGTTGTCCATGCCCGGTAAAGTAGTCGGGCGTGGCCGTGCCTGCACCTCAAAAGGCGTAGGACCCGAACAGACGAAGCCCGTTCACCTGCTGGTTGTCGCTGCCGAGTCGGCCGCCGATCGGCCAGATGAAGCCGATGCCGGCCCTCACTGGGCCGAAGAAAGCGCGGACCTGTGGCTCGAGCACGAATTGGAACTTCGTGGGTGGGACGAGCGCCGTTGCGAGGACGTCGATGTACTCGTTCGACAAAAGCGCGGTCCATGCGCGCGTGCCGAGGTCGAGCTTGTTCTCCAGAAGCCCGAAATGGATCTCGCCGCCGACCAACCACTGGATGACCGCCGATCGAATATTGTAGTCCGGCATTCCGGGCGGAGGGGGGCGCGGATCTTCCCCTCCGGCTCGGATGAGCATGGGGACCTTGGTGTAGGCGGCCGCGGTGAACGAATCGCCCAAGTATTGAATCGTCGCTTTGGGCACGATCCCGAAGCGATGCGGAGCAAAGAGGGCATCCTCCTCGAGACCGCGGGTGACCTGCGCGGCCGTGTTGACGCGATAAGACCGCCGGCTTCCCATCTCGTCGGGTTGCGAAAAGCGATCGCCGCTGGCCGTGGGTGGCGTCAAGGCGAGCTCGATGGGGAGCCTGACACGTTCGGACAGCTCGAGTCGGTAGGAGCCCGCGAGCTCCACGTTTCCGAACGCCGCGGCGTTGTATCCGGCCGCGGGGGGTTCGGTGATCTTGCCGGTTGCGAAAGGAACGCGCAGGCGAACGCCCCACACCGGGGTGAGCTGGTAGCTTCCCGAGAGGATGAACGAGACGACGCTCATGTCGAACGCCTCGGTTCCGTGACCGTTGTTGCCCCAGCCGAACACCATGTCGAGCCCCGCGGCGCCGGGCTTCTCGGGAGGCGGCGGGCCTGCCGGCTTCTCTTTCGGGGCGGCCTCCTCCTGGGAAGTGGTTTCCTTCATCTTGCCGGTTCTCCCCTTGGGAGCGAACGGGCCCTCGGTGTCCTCGGCTTTCGTCTCTGGCGCGGCCGGCGCCGCGGGCGCGGGCGCAGGTGGTGCACCCTTAGGCGGCGGCTTTTGCGCGGTCGCCTCCCAAGTCAGGCTCCCTACCAGGGCCAAAGTCGCTGCGCGTACGAGCCACATCTTCTTCTCCATGTGGACCTCTCGGTGCTTTCCACGGGTGAACTCGGAACCTACAGCGAGCGCGACGGTAACACGAGTTTCTTACAAAAGATCGGAGAACTCTCGCTCCCAGCGGAGCCGATCCGCATGTCGCGAGACGCTCATGGAAACCGACGTCGCGCGCGAGTACCATTGTGGGGTTCTGCGTGTGGGTGAAGCGCCATGGTAGCGACCCAGCTTCCGACCCAGCTTGGCGGTTTCGAGATCATCCGCCGCCTCGGTGCGGGCGGAATGGCCGAGGTCTTCGTCGCCAAGAGACAAGGGGCGGAAGGCACCTACAAGATCCTGGTGCTCAAACGCATTCTGCCGGCGCACGGCGCGTCGCGGCGCTTTCGCTCGATGTTCGTAGAAGAAGCCCAGCTCGCAACACGACTCAATCACCCGAACATCGTCCAGGTTTACGAGTTCCAGGATTACGGCGACGAGGGGTTGCTTCTTTCGATGGAGTACGTCGAGGGGCCCGATCTCGGCAAGCTGATGAGCGCGGCCAAGGCCAAGGCGACGAAGATTCCGCCCTGGGTCGGCGCGTACATGATCTCCGAAGCAGGCAAGGGGCTTCACTATGCGCACGAGCGCAAAGAAGGGGGATCGCCGCTCGACATCGTCCACCGCGACGTCTCGCCGCAAAACGTGCTCTTGAGCTTCGAGGGAGCGGTCAAAATTGCCGACTTCGGAATTGCCAAGGCCAACCTCTTCCGCGACGAGGCGGGCGTCATCAAAGGCAAATACGGGTACATGTCGCCCGAGCAAGCCCGCGGTGAGCGCGTCGACCGCCGAAGCGACATCTACGCGCTCGGGGTCATCATGCACGAGCTTTTGACCGCACGACCGCTGCACGGCAGCCTTTCGGGCGACAGTCTGCTCGACGCGGTGCGGTCGGGCGTGGTCGAGCCCCCCTCGACGTTCGCGCGAGAAGTGCCTCCCGAGCTCGAAGCGCTCGTCATGCGCGCACTTGCCAAGACCCCCGAGGACAGGTTCCAGAGTGCGCGGGACATGTCGGCTGCCATCTCTCGTGCGCTCTTCCAGAAGCAAGAGTTCGTCGATGCTGCGGCCGTCGAAGCCACGATCGCACAGCTCATCAGCCGCGACGAGACCTCGCCCGGCCTGTCCCAGCCTCCTTCGATGGGGGGCGATTCCCTCGCGCTGGCGGCGCTCGGCTCGACGGCGCTTCCGCGACCGTCCGCGTCCCCTCCCCAGCCCTCGTCCACCGAGCAAACGGGGACCTACCCTCCGAGCGAGAAGAAAGCCGCGCCTCGAATGGCGCGCGAGGTTCGCCACGTCGCGGTCGTTACACTCAAGCTCCACGGCTTTCCCACCCTCGAGCGCTGGGTGGGACCGGTCGGGGTTGCGCGGGCCGCGGAGAAGATCCGCGCCACGCTCAATGACATCGCGTACAAGCGCGGGGCTCGCTTCACCTGGGACAACTACACCGCCCGCGCTCTCGTCGGTCTGATGGCCAATCCCGCGCGGGCAGCGTCCGACGCCGCCTGGCTCGCGCTCGACGTGCACGAGGCATTGGCCGGCGCGTCGGAGGACCTCGTGACGCCGGTCCGCGCGTCGATCGGCATCGTGCGCGGGGTCGCCAGCGGCGAGCGGGATCCTGCCGGCAACCTGGTGCACCACGAGCTGCATGAGCCGGCCAACGCCCTCTGCAACCTCGTCGGCGAACGCGCGTCGATCGGGCGCACGTGGGTGGCCGGTGGTCTCTATCGCCTCTTGCGCCGCGAGTTTCGCTGGGGGGACGCTCCGACGATCGAGATCGGCCCTTCCCAAGACCATCGGATGCCGACGTCGATGCGCATCTACGCTCTCGAGCGCGCGTTCACCCGCGAAGAGCGTGTGGCCGAGCTCGCCTTCGCTCCGCACGACCTGGTGGGACGCGAGGCCGAAAAGGCCGACCTTCACGCCGCCTACCATCGTGCGGTCTCCGGGCCGGGCGAGATCGTTTCGCGCGTGGTCATCGGCGAGATGGGCATAGGCAAAACCGCGCTGGTCGCGACGTTTCTGTCCGAGCTCCCGCCCGACGCCCGCGTGCTGCGCGCCGAGTGCTCACCGGCGCGCGCCCAGCTCCCCTTCGGGGTGGTGAGCGACTTCATTCGCGAGGCATCCGACCTCGGGGCCGAGCAGGACCTGGGCGAGGTGGAAAAGCGGGTCACCGCTCTATTGGGGCCGCTGGCAACCGGAGAACGGGGGCAGCTCTTGGCGACCTGCCTGTCCGAGCTGGTGACTGGACGCAAAATGGGGTCGGTCAACGACGAAGACCTCGGTTACCGGCGCAAGCTCATCTTCACGGGGATTCGATACCTGCTCGCGACGCTCGCCAGCCGACAGCCCCTCGTCGTGGTGACCGAAGGGCTGCAATGGGCGGATCGAGCGGGCCTCGAGCTTCTCACCAAGCTGCTCCGACGCAAAGATAGGCTTCCCATTCTGGCGATCTTCGTCACGCGACCGGACGAAAAGTTGGTGCAGATCATGTCCGAGATCGTGCCCATCGAGCTCAAGGGCCTCAACTCCGACGAACAGATTCGCCTCGTGCAATCACGGCTCGGCGTGCGCGAGGGGGTTTCCGACGTGCTGGGGGACGTCGTGCCGAAGGTGGCTGGCAATCCCTTCTTCTTGCTGGAAATGGTCGACGCGCTGCTCGAACGCGGAACGCTGGAAATCCGCGAAGGCAAAGACGGTCAGCCGTCGGTGGTTCGCATCGAGCGCCCCGGCGAACGTGCGCAGCCTCTGCCGTCGACGCTGGAGCAGCTCATCGCCGATCGTTTGCAGGAGCTGCCGGCGCAAGAGCACACCGTCGTCGATTGGCTCTCGGTCGCCGGGGGACCGCTCACCATCAACGACGTCGTCACGCTGGCGGGCTTCCAGGATCAGGAACCACTGACGCGCCTTTTTGCACGCGGGTTTTGCGACAAGAAAGGCGACGACGTCGAGTTTCGCCACCCGTTGACGCGCGATGTCGCTTATCTCGCGCTCGATCCCACCGAGCGCGTCCGCATGCACCGGCGCCTGGGTGAGCACCTCGCGACGACCGCTCTCGCTAGGGGATTGTCGGCTGCGATCGTCGCTCGGCACCTCGCCCGCGGGGACTCGGCGGAGCTCGCCGCCACTTACTATCTCGAAGCGGCAGCCGCCGCGCGCGCCACGTTCCAAGCGCGTCTGGCCATTCGCTATTATCAGAGGGCGCTTTCGCTCCTTCCGGCCGACGATGGCCGAAAGCTCATCGCCCACGAAGCCCTGGAGACGATCTTTCGCACGCTCGGTCGACGACGCGATCGACGCAAGCACTTGCTCGCCCTTCGAGCGCTTGCGCGAAAGCTCGGTCAAGGCAAGTGGGTGGCCCTCGCCCTGGTGCGTACCGCGCGTCTCGACCTCGATGAAGGCTTTTTGGCCCGCGGTCTGCCCAACGCCGAACGCGCCGAGGTGGTGGCGCGTTCGGCCAAAGCGGCGGAGCTCGAAGTGGAAGCGCAGTCGATCCAGAGCGAGCTCTTGCGCGAGCTCGGCGATATGCAAGGAGCGCTCGCGGCGTGCGACCGCGCGCTCGCCGTCGTTGCGGTGTCGGAAGTTCCCCTGCGGGCGAAAGCAGAAGTACTTTTGGCGCGCGCGAGCCTCTTGCGTCGATCGGTGCGCATCCGCGAAGCGGTGGATTGCTACGCCGATGCCATCGCCGCGTTCCGTCGCAGCGGCGCGCGGCGGCAGGAAGCCCGTGCCAAAAATGCGCTCGCTTTCGCCATGTTCATTCAAGAGCGGTTCGAAGATGCGATTGCGCTTGCGCTCTCGTCGCTCAGCATCGATCTCGAGATAGGCGGCCGCTTCCAGATTGCCAAGACGCTCACCACCATCGGCCGCTCCTACTCTCGTCTGGGAGACCAACCGCGCGCCCTCGCCTACCTCAAGCGAGCGCGGGAGGCGCACGAACGTTACGGCGACCAAAACTACCGCGCCGCCACGTTGTTGGCGTCCGCCGAAGCGCTGATCGAGACGCGGGATCTCGATGCGGCTCACGTCTTCGCTTCCGACGCGGCGGCCCTCAACTCGGTGACCAACAAGACCTACGACTTCGTGCACGAGCGCATCGTGCGCGCGCGTATCGCGCGACGGCAGGGCAACTTCGCCGGAGCGGTGCGCTATGCCGAGGAGGCGCGCAAGACCGCCGAAGCTCACTCGCTCGTGAGCTTCTTTCTCTATGCGACGTCGGTGGAGGCGGTTTCCCGACTCGATATGGGGGAACCGGACCATGCGATTCGGCTGGCGACCGACGGGTTGCACGGCGTCGAAACCATCGAAGGTTCGGAGTTCGGCACAGCCATTCGCGCCCGCTGCTACGAGGCGTTGGCCGGTGCGGGTTCGGCGCACGCGGCCTACGCCCACCAGCGGGCGGTGGCTCACATCCACCGGGTCTCCGATTCCATTCGCGACCCTCGCCTCAAGGCGCTTTTTCTGGATCGCCCCATGATCGCCAACGTGTTGAGCGGCGGGGGCCGCGGGGCGCGCGGCACTACGGCCTAATCCAACGGCTCGCCCTCGGCGGTGCCTCCCTTCGGCGGTCGCCTGCGCTTTCGCTCGGCCATCGGTGCTCGACGAAGGGACGAACGCCTCACGCCGCTGCGCTGCGCATCGCGAGCAGGACTCGCGATCCATGCGCGGCGGAACGGTGCTTCGCCGGCTCGATCCCTCGCCGCCTCGCTCAGTGCTCGGCGCCCGCCAAAGGGAGGCACCGCCGAGGGCTCGGTCGTCTTACACCCGTGCCTAACGCGAAAATGGATTGAGAAACGGAAAGACATAGGGTGTTGAGCGCCGATGCCCCGATGTCCGACGCGGTGCAAGGATCACCTCGTGCAGCTCATCGGCTAGTGCGGTTACGCGCCGCTGTCGCGGTCGCCGCCTTTCGGGCGGATGGCTTGGGCGAGGGCGATACGGCGGGAGATGATCTGACGGAGGCGCAGGAGGTTGTAGCGGTCGGGGCGGTCGCCCTCGGGGAGCTGGGCGACCTGTTGGACGATCATGTCCGCTTGCGAACGGGCGGTTTCCGGGAGTTTCAGCCCTTCGCCCAGTCGCTTGAGGGCGTCGACCTCGCTGTCGGTTATCAAGCCGTCGAGCCGCGTCATCCAAGATGCGACGCAATAGACGAAGAGCCGATCTTCCTTGGTGAGCCCCGAACGATCGATCACCCCCATGTCGAGGGGCTTTTTGGTGGCTTCCTCAATCTCCGCGATCTGCTCGATGGGCAGTCCTTCTTCCGCGGCGGTGCGCACGATGGCATCGGCTTCCTCAGGGTCGAGCTCCCCGTCGGCCCATCCAACCGCGGCAAGGGCGAGGTAGATGTCGCGTCCGAGTCTGGTTTCGGTGCTGTCGCTCATGTGGGGAGTTTAACGGTTGCCCGTCGAGAACTCATGCCTATTTATCAGCGGCCGGCCGCGCCGGACAATGGGCAAAGGCCGCTCGGCGGTGGGCCTCCCGGCGTGCGCCCGGTGGCGACCGAGCTCACGACAAAGGACTGACGTGCGTCTTCGCTCGTCTCGTCGTGATTCGTGAGCCCGTTGCCGGCGGTCCGCGCCTCGCTCGATTCGCCATGAACGCATCGGTGGATGGAACCATTGTCGCCAGGGGCAGCCACGAAGTGCTGCGCGTCGGCGGACGTATCGGCGCGAAAGGCGTCACCGCCAACGACGATGCCGCTCTTGTCGATCACCGGATTCGATGCGCTCGGAGCGCCGAAGAACAGATAATCGACATCCGACACCAGATTTCCCCCGCGGTAGAAGAACAGCATGATCGGTTCGCCGCTGTCGGTGAGCGATGCGTTGGCTCCGATCGTAGAGGACATCTGCGCGGGTTGCATGTTGGGGATGGCGAGGTCGTCCGCCGCTCCATTGGCCGTCGGACGAAGCTCGAAATCCGGAGGTCTCCCGTACACGGATACGAAGCTCGTCGATCCTCCCGACGCATTGGCCAAGGCGACCACCTTGTATTGCCCCGGCGAGATCGTAGACGAAGGAGGAAAGCGGGCGGCAAAATCAGATCCGCTGGAGGTCGTGAACCCGCCGAACGCGACCTTGTAGTAGAGGTGGCTGTCCGTCAGCAGGTAATCGGAAAGATCGATGGCGAAACGCGTCGGATTCAGAACTTCGACGAACTCCGCGCCGCTCGGCCGCGTGACGACCTCGGTGATGAGCAAGTGGGCGGCGGCCGACCGGCAGTCGTTGGAACAGCTGTCGAAGGGATCGTCGTTGCCGTCGTCGCACTGCTCGACGGACCTTTCGACATAACCGTCTCCACACGTCGCGTTTCGACAAATGTTTGGACAGCTGTCGTCGTTCGATGCGTTCGCGTCGTCGCACTCTTCCACCAACGTTCCGAATTTCTGCCCGCACCCCGCCGGAGCATCGGCGCATAGCTTGCCGTCTCCACAGCGATTGATCCGGCAGGTCGCGAGGCAAGGAGCATCGTCGGCGTTGGCCCTCCCCTCGTCGCATTCCTCGGTGCCCTCGACCAAGCCGTTGCCGCACGACTCGATGTGGCACTCGGCGCTGCACCCATCGCCGCCTCGCACGTTGCCGTCGTCGCACCCTTCGACCCCGGCCCGAACGAATCCGTCGCCGCAGAATGGTAGGCGACAGGTGGCGAGGCAAGCGTCGCTGTCGGTCGCGTTACCATCGTCGCAGGCCTCGCGTCCGGGCCAGCGTATCCCGTCGCCGCAGCGAGCCGCGGTGCAGGCGTTGGTGCAATCGTCTTCGTTGTCGGCATTGCCGTCATCGCACGCTTCGGTGCCTTCGTTTCGCAAGCCATCTCCGCAACCGCTCTCGCGCATGCAGGCAATGAAGCTGGAAGGACACCCGCCGAGCAGACAAGCGTCGCACTCGAAGAGGGTATGGGATGGGTCGCAGTCGGCGGGGCAGCGCTCGGTTTCGCAAACAGTCAATGGCTCGAAGAGGGCTCGCGCCGCCGGAGACGACGCGCGCAAGCACTCCGCCTGGCTCTCGCCGCCCGCGCGAACGCAGCTCGCCAGCGCGGCGCAGGTCGCGAGCTCGTAGGAGGAGGCATCGAAGCCCACCTCCGCGCCCGACGCATCGGGCGCCGCCTCGCCGGCAGCATCGGCCCGAGCTGCATCGCGAATGCCTGCATCGCGAGCGCCGCTTCCCGGCGTGCTTCCTCCGTTCGATGCGTCGCGCTCGCGTGGGAGCGCGACGTCCGACAAGATGCGGACGCCTCGAGCGACTTCATCGACGCGGGCGTCGAGCATCGAACTGTCCTCGGGATCCCAATCGAAGTCGGGCTTCGCCGGGCCACACGCGACGACGCTCGCTGATGCCACGAGGGTGAGCGCACGCAACTGCATGTCTCCTCATCGGCCTTTCGATGTGTGGGTTGCGCGATAGTTGACCGCGCGAATCCGTATTGGTTTAGAGTTTCTCGCATGCACGCTTGCACGTACCTCAACGTCGCCGCAGGGATGATCCTGTTCGGCATTTCGTCGTTCACCGCGTGCGGGGAAAGTCAGCCACCCGCCAAGTCACCCGAAACGGCTCCGAGCGAGGCGACCCCAGCCGCCGCCACCGCCGACATGCCCCCAGCGTCGACCGGGCAGCCGCCTCCAGCGGTGGCAACGCCGACCGGAACCAGCTTGGCCGCCTCGCCACCGGCATCGACGGCATCGGGTCCCGATCGCACTCTGGACGACATTCGTGCGGTCGTCGCCAGCAACCGCGACTCGTTTCGCGCCTGCTACGACCGTTCGCTGAAAGGGCACCCGGGCATCAAGGGGACCTTCGTTCTCAAGTTCGTGGTGAACCCGGACGGCACGGTGAAGTCGGCGGAGGCCGACCAGGCCAAGTCGCAAATCCACGCTTCCGATCTCGATACGTGTGCCATCGCCGCGTTGAAGGGACTCAAGTTTCCGCCCAGCCGCAAGGGCATGGAGTCGACGGTGAGCTATCCATTCGACTTCAATCCCAAAGGCCCGCAACTAGGTGCGCCGCCGAAATAGCAGCAAAGAGCGTCAGCCAGGCTCGAGCCCCGACAGTTTGACGAGAGCCGAGTGAACCTTTTCGCGCAGGCGGTCGCGCGCGCCCTGGCCCCGCTTGTCGGAATGGTCGAACACGATGGGCTCGCCGATCGAGACTTCGACGTTGGCCCCGCGCACGAGGAGGCCGTTTTTCGCGAGCGCGTCGCGCGTGCCTCGAATGCCGACCGGCACGATCGGGACCTGAGCCATCTCGGCGAGGTAGAAGGGCCCCTTCTTCAGCGGATGGACGCGGCCGTCATCGCTGCGCGTGCCCTCCGGAAACACGACGATGGAATTGCCGCTGCGGACGAGATCAGCTGCATGACGGAGCGACTCGAGACTCTGTCGTCGGTTGCCGCGGTCGATGGGAACGCAGCGCATGGCTCTCATCGCCGAGCTGAAGACCGGCACCCGGAAGAGCTCCTGCTTGGCGAGCATCCCGAATGGCTGCGGCAGCGCGGCATAAAGCACTGGAATGTCGAGGAAGCTCTGGTGATTCGCCATGACGATCAGAGACTTTTCCCACTCCACCCCTTGCCCCCCCTCCGTGTGCACCTCGAGGCCGCAGACATCGCACAAGGTCATGCCCCAAAAGCGCGCCAGCTTGCGTGTCGTGGAGCCGGACGGGTCGACGAGGCTGCTCGCTATGGCGGCCTCGCTCATCGCCAGCGTAAAAGACAAGGAGAACGCCGTGTTGAGCGGCCTTATCATCGCGGCGACGTTAGCATGACGGTAAGGTAGATATGGGCGGCACGCCGAATGCTACGAAAGCGCCCGAGGCGTTGAGAGACCAACGGATGAACAAGCTCTTGAGCGGCGTCAAACGCTTTTTCTCCTTCGTGGCGAGGTTGCAAATCGAGCAGCCGTGGCTCGTAGCCATGATCGCGGTGACGCTGACTGTGCCGGCCATCATCGCGGCGAGGGGGCTCGGCCTCAAAACCGACTTCTCCGAGCTCCTGCCTGATAACAAACCCAGTGTGGTGGAAATGCGACGGGTAAGTGAGAAGCTTACCTCCGCTTCTACCCTGACGATGGTGGCCGAGGTGCCGGAGGGCAACACCAAGGCCCTCGAGGAGTTCGCCGCCGCGATTGTCCCGAAAATACAAGCTTTGGGGCCGGCATGGGTGGGGGCGATCGACGCCGGCAACCGAGAGAGCCACTCGTTTTTCGATCACAACAAGCTTCTTTATCCTCCGCTCGAAGAGATCCGCAAAGTTCATGACGAGGTTCGCGAGCGATACGACTACGAGGTGCAGAAGCGGGCCGGCGGAGATCTCGAGCTCGACGACGAACCCCCACCGCTCACAGCTGCCACGTTGCGCGAGCGTTTCGGAAAGACCGCTGAAAAGCTCGAGCAAAAAGGGAGCGGCTACTACATCGGCGAAGACGGAAAGCTTCTCGCCATCCTCATTCGTACGCCCGTCGAGCCGGGGAGCATCGAGCCGGCGCACCGGCTTCGCACGAAGATCGACGAGGTGGTCCGTGAAGTCGCACCGGAACGCTTCGATCCCCGGATGGCCATCCATTACACGGGCGACTTCGTCACCAGCGTCGAGGAGTACGAATCGGTCAAGAACGACCTCGGGCATGTCGGTGTTTACGGCGTCCTGATGGTTCTTGGCGCGGTGATGCTCTTCTTTTTGCGCCTTCGGACGCTGCTCGCCATGGGAATTGCTATCGCCATCGGCCTCGCGTGGACCTTCGGCGCCACCAAATTCTTGATCGGTTATCTGAATTCATCGACCGGCTTTCTGGTGAGCATCATCGCGGGCAACGGGATCAACTTCGGCATCATCTACATGGCTCGCTACCTCGAAGCCCGCCGCGTGCAGCACAAGACGCCCGCCGAAGCGGTCATCGTGGCTCACAAGGAGACATGGCTCGCGACGCTCGCCGCCGCCGGAGCCGCCATGCTCTCCTACGGGTCGCTCGCCATCACGAATTTCCGCGGCTTCAAACACTTCGGCATCATCGGAGCCGTCGGCATGATCCTATGCTGGGTTTCGACGTACGCCTTCTTACCCACGATCCTCCTGGTATCCGAGAAGACGAGCCCGATGTTCCTGCATCCGCGCTCGCTGCGCTCCAAGGTTCGCGGGCTCTACGGCTACGGATTCGCCTGGCTCGCCGAACGGTTTCCCCGCGCCATCAGCATTGCCGGCCTCGCTTTCGGCGTGCTCGCATTCGGTGCAAGCGTCCGCTACTTCGCGAGCGACCCGATGGAGTACGACATGACCCGCCTGCGTACCGAGCGCAAAGATCGTTCCGCGGCCGGCGAACTCTCGGGCCGCGTCGATAGCTTCGTCGGCCGGCTCGGCCAAGATGGCATGGCAATCATGGTCGACCGGCTCGATCAGGTGCTGCCGGTCAAGACCGAGCTCGAGCGTCGTCGCGACGTCGCAGCGGCGCATGCCAAGCCGTTCGAGCAAGTCGTCACGATTTTCGATCTCCTGCCCAAAGACCAGGTGGAGAAAATCCCCTTGCTCAACGAGACGCGAGAGCTCTTGATGCGCGCGCGTTCGCGCGGGCTGATTGGCGAGAACGACTGGAAGGAGCTGGCACCTTATCTGCCGCCCGCCGCCCTCACCATGGTCGGGGTTTACGATCTTCCCGAGCAGCTGGCGCGTTCGTTCACCGAAAAGGACGGTACCCGCGGGCGCATCGTCTACATCACCCCGAAGGAGGGCCGCAGCGTTTGGGACGGACGCTACCTGGAGCTCTGGGCCGACAGCTTCCGTACCATCAACCTGCCGAATGGCGACGTCATCAAGGGCTCGGGCCGGGCCGTCATTTTCGCCGACATGCTCATCGCCGTCGTCGAGGACGCACCGAAGGCGATCGTGGCGTCGTTCGGGGGAACCTGCCTCGTCGTCCTTCTGGCGTTCCGCGGCAAACGTGCCTCGTGGGTGGTACTGCTGACGCTGCTTCTCGGCGTGGCTGGGATGGTCGCATTCTTGGGGTTTCGTGAGATCAAGCTGAACTTCTTGAATTTCGTCGCGCTGCCGATCACGTTCGGAATTGGCGTCGACTACGCCGTCAACGTGATGCAGCGCGCGCGGCTCGAGGGTTTGGAGCGAATGCGACACGTCATCGTCGAAACGGGCGGCGCCGTCGTTCTTTGTTCGATGACGACAACGCTGGGGTATCTCGCCCTTACCCTTTCGAGCAACCAGGCCATCGTGACGTTCGGCCTTGCGGCGGTTGCGGGCGAGGTCGCCTGTATCCTCGCAGCCGTTTTGGTCATGCCGGCAGCGCTCATCTGGTTTTCGCACAAAAAGCGTGCGGCAGGCGTGACCAGCCCCGTCGCGGCGTGATAACTCCAAAGTCCGGATGGCGATCCACCCCCACGGTCGGCCCAATTTGCCCAACCGACCCTCGAACGACGACGCCTACGCCGAGTTGTTGTCGCAAACGAGGGGGCTCCGCCGCGAGCAGCAGCAGGCCCGCGAAGCCTGGTTCGCTTCCCTCCCGATCGAGCGCAGGGAAGAGCTGCTCTTCGAGCTCGAGATTCTGCTCAAGGGCGTTGCCTGTTTTTCCAATCCGCGCAACCACCCCGGCCCTCCGCGCAGGGCGCCCGTTGTGGCCATCGATTTCGCCAACCATCTCGGCTACTGGCGCGACGGCGTGGCGCGCGTGGTGGGGCTTGCCCGTTACCTGCTCGGGCCCAAGGATCGAACATTCGTCTTTCAGCGCTATCTGGAGACGGTTCTGCCCGAGGACGCCGCGCGCACGAAACTCGTGCGCGAAGCCATGGTCCAAGAGAGCCCGGAAGAAAGTCTGTTCGTCCTGCGTCACGCGCTCACGCAATCACTCGAGGTCACCGACGGCGTGCTGCGGTTGTCGCGCGTGCCCTATAGGCTCTTCTATGCGCTTCTAGCAGTGGCGCAGCGCGAGATCGCTCGCAACGCCTACTTCAACCCGCTCTCGGCGCTCGAGTTTCGTCCCGAGTTCGACCGCATCACTTCCACCGAAGTGCTCGAGCTCATCGGCAACGTACCCGGCGCCCACGCCCACCGCCTGGTGGCGCTCACGTTTCTTTCGCTCTTTCGCATGCTGCGCTACATCCGATTGGTCGAGACGATCGCGCAGCAACCGATAGAGAACAAGCGAGCGCTGGCCGGCCGGATCTACCTGGTGCTCGCCGTCCTGCGGTCAGACGCGCGAGCGTTGTCCGGGTACCTGCGCAATCGGGCCGGCGCACTGCTGGCGGAGAGTTTCGAGCAGGACCTTTTGAGTACGCCCGCCTCGCAGATCAAGCCTCGCTACGATGCACTGAACTCCCAGGGCCATCGACTCATCGGCATCAAGGGCGCACTCGAGGGAATTTCCGCCAACATCCGGCTCGAGATGCGTCGCACTTTCGAGCACGATCTTCCCTCTCCCGACGCCGGTCTGCCCGATGACGAGATGCGCAGCCGTTTCCGTCGAGCCATGAGCGAGCTGCGGCCGGCCCTCGAGAACACGATTCTGTTTCTCGGCAAGGCGCTCGGCGTCGGTCTGCGCGAGGACGGCGTGTTCGACAGCGAAGTGATCAAGCGCGAAACGAGCGAGCGCTTGCGCCGCGACGTATGGATGTTCGCGCAGATCGTGCGAGCGTTCGCCAGCAAGGCCGAGCACACCAAAGCCGGCGAGGACCGCTGGGGAGCGGCGACCGGTTTCGCTTTCGTGCGTGAGTTTCTCGCCTATTTCCAGGCCCTCGGCTATCCGCTGCTCCGAGCGAGCGACTACCCGCGGGTCGATTCCTTCATGGCGGCGATGAACGCTCTCGAGGACGCCGATCTTCTCGACCCCCACCGCATCGAACAAGCGATCATCGAAGCCCGCGCGTTCTACGAATTTCTCATCAATCTGTTCGACGACATCTCCCGGCGCGACGAGCTGCAGGGCGTTCCCTTCGATCGCCGCGCGGCCGCCGCCTCGCTGAAGCTCTACTTGGGCGATTAGGCCTTCGGCCAGACCGCAACGTCTTGCCGACTGGCGGGGGTTTTTTGAACGGGGAGGCGGGGTGGCGGGAAGATTTTGTTTCTGGCGCGGAGCTGTCAGCCGTTCATCATCGAGCCGTCGATCGTGGGAGATCGAGATTCGGAGCGAGCTCGCGGCTTCCGCGCCACCACGCAAAAGTCGCAATCGCCAACGCT
>DASWDH010000438.1:0-6256 GCA_036395495.1 Polyangiaceae bacterium | reverse complement strand
CGCATCGGCCGATTCGAAGAAGCCAATGGGGGAACGCTTTTTCTCGACGAGATCGGCAACTTGTCGGCCAACGGCCAGATGAAGCTGCTGCGCGTCCTGCAGACCGGAGAATTCCAGCGTCTCGGCAGCAACACCACCCACAAGACCGACGTACGCCTGATCAGCGCTACCAACGCCAACCTCGCGCACGCCATCAAGCAAGGACGCTTTCGCGAGGATCTCTATTTTCGTCTGAACGTCATCGAGCTTACGGTTCCCGCGCTACGCGACAGGCCCGACGACATCGAGCCGCTCGCCCGCCACTTGCTCGAGAGGCACGGCAGCGAGGGGCGCGACCGACTCGTCATCGGTTCCGAGGCGCGGCAGGCGCTGCTCGATCACGACTGGCCGGGCAACGTGCGAGAGCTCGACAACCGGATCCAACGAGCGGTGCTCGTCTGCAAGGGAAGCACGATCACCGCGAGCGATCTCGGACTCGAGCACGGAGCATCGACAACCGTCCGCACGTCGTCGACTCCTGGGCCGGCGGCCGCCGCAGCTCCGGCGGCGAACGAAGAGCGCGCCCCGAGTTACGACGCTTTCGAGCGCGCGCAAATCGAGCAAGTCCTCACCGAAGCTCGCGGCGTCGTCTCCAAGGCAGCCGCGCAGCTCGGCCTCAGCCGGCAGGCGCTTTATCGGCGCATGGAACGGCTCGGCATCGAGCTCGAACGCCGCCCCAAGGGCTGAGGGAGCGAACGACTTCGAACCCGCAGGCGGGGCCGAACGCCAGCGCCGAGTAACACAAGAGTCTACCGGCACACCTCAGGGAAACGCCGACCCCATCCATGCAGCTGCGTAACTTGCGAACATTCTCCCCTCAAACAGGTCTGCAACTGATCGAGGATCTCGGGTCGATGGGCAGCGTTTTCGACCCACCCTAAAAACAATCGGCGCCCGCGGTTCCGATGTCGCACACCAAGCCGGTCGTTCCGCAGTCGACCTCGGCGAGCGCGCCATCGAAGCACCAAACGAGCACCGAGCCGCGACACTCGCCTTCCAGCGTGAGCGCGCCGCACTCGCTGCGCGACAGATCCGAGACGCAATCCGAGCAATCCCCGGCGGGGGCTCCGGCGGGATGGGCGTGCAGATAGGCCTCGAGCGTGGTGGTCTCCGTGCGGACTGCCCGCGCCATCTCGCTTCCCACGTAGCGAAAATGCCAGGGCTCGTAACGAAGTCCGGTCGTCTTTTGAAGGTGCGCGGGATAACTCAAGAGAAAGCCATATTCGGCGCTTCGCTCGGCGAGCCAGGCGAAGGCCGAACCATCGCGATCGTCGAGATCGACCGCGGCACCGAGCTGGTGCTCGCTGTGTCCGGGACGCGCGGTGCGACCGATTTCGGTCGCCGCCTCGTAAAGCTGGAGCTGCTCGTCGTAGGTACGAAAAGCGGAGCCTACCGTCGCCGGGTGCCCGGCAGATGAAACGGCCGCGAGCATCGCCGCGAGCGCGGGCCGCGCGACCTCCAGCACCTGAAATGCGCCACCGGCGGCGATCTCGCCCACGGAATCAATGCGCGCGAGGTGCCCGGCGCCATCGTAGCTGCAGGGTGAGAGGCAGCGGGCCGGGTCGACCCAGTGCAGCGGCTCGGGCGCCGGCCAGTTCTGCGGCTCGGACGACGAGCCCGAGCAACCAACGAGCACCGCCAAAGTGCAGGAGAAAGCAAGCGGGAGCCGGAGCGGCAACACGTTCAGCCGCCCGGATTGACGTAGCAACACACCGACCGAGCCGGATCCAGGCAGCACGGCCCACCGGCGCAACTCGTCAGTTCGACGGGCGCGGGGGCGTCCTGTCGCTGGGCATCGCACGTCGCTTTGCTATCCACGCAGAATCCATGCTCGGTTGCGCAAGGTCCTCCGCACGGCCGACATAGACCTTCCAAGCAGCACTCGAGGGTTCCGCACTGCCCGGTCGACACGCACGTTTTTGGCTGAGAGCAGCACGTATTTCCAATGGAACAGACGCCGGCGTAGAGCTTCTCCGATCCGGCGGGGCAGGTGGAACCGCCGACGCACGCACCCTCGCACGATGGGCTGGTGGGGCACGACCTAGGTCCGGACAACTCGTCCACGGCCGGAAACCACTCCCACGTCCCTTGATGGCACACCGCGCAAACGCCGTCGATCAAAGAGCCATTGTCGGTCGCGAAGACGCAGCTCGTCGCTGTCGAGCACTGCGTTCCGGCATTGGGAAGCGTGGACGGGCATGGCGGGGCCGCGGGCGCGCGGCAATGCCACCAGGGATTCGACCCGTTGCAGCCCCCCAAAGCAGATATGCAGGAGGAACAGGCGCAAAGGGTGCCATCCTCGTAGGCACAGGTATCTCCTTCCGCCGCGCAGGCAACGACGCCCGTTCTTGCCTCCGGACTGCAGGACGTCGTGGCGCAGTTCTCGGCCGCCGGCAGGAGCGTGAACGACGATTCTTGGCACACGAGCACCTCGCGGCAGCGCGCGAGGACGGCGTCGCCGTACGTGCAAAGCATGCCGTCAGCCGCGCAAGACTGGCCGGCAGACGCGGATTCGGGACAAGGTGGCACGGTCGTCGCGTCGGCGCTTCCGGCGTCGTTACCAGCGTTCCCTTGGGGCCCATCGGCGGCGCGTCCGGCGCAGCCCACGCCTGCCGTGAGCATCGTGAGCCACGCTGCGATAAAGCCGAACCTCATGCCGTTCGGCAGCAGCAAACCCCATGCCCATTCAAAGCACCGGCTTTTCAAGAGCCGTTGTGCCAGGTGTGCCACTCGGTCATTCGAGTGCTCCGTCCGTTCGGCCGTCGGCTCGGGTGCGGGCGGCGTCGCCAAAGTTGTACACTTCTCGAGAGGTGATGTGAGCGAACGGAGGCGATTCACGGGACCCATCGTCGCCGCGATCACGGTCGTGAGCGCGGTCGTGCGCGACTACCTCGAACCGACGTGGAAGACACCGCCCGCCGATGCTTCTGGACACTAAGAAAAAGCGACGGATGGCATCGAGCCATCCGTCGCATGAGGAGCGTCGGACTTGCAGTCGATTCCCTTACGGGATTTTCAGCTGCACGCTGCCGCCCGTTTTCTTGGTGGTCTCGGCCCCGCCGGAGGCTTTCGTGTCCGCTCCAGCTCCTGCCTTCGCGCCACCGCTCAAGCCCGCGCTGGCGCCGACACCGACGCCCGCGCCCGCGGCCATGCCAGCACCCGCACCGGCCTTGGCGCCGGCACCTGCACCTGCATTGGCGCCCGCACCTGCTCCGGCGCCCGCCTGAACGGACGGTGCCGTTACCTTGACCGTCGGTGCTTTGAGGTCAACGCCTGCGCCGCCCTTCAGCGACGCGCCGAGGTCGGCGCCAGCCTTGACGTCGCCCTTGACCTTGCCGCCCATGTCGGCGCGAGCGTTCACGCCGGCCGAGGGCAGGTCGAGGTCCGCTCTCGCGATCAGCTTGATGCGCGGCGCCGTTGCGCCGACGGCGAATGCGACGCCGGGCTCGAACCCGACGAGAGCAACCTTGGCCTGCGCTTCGCCTTTGGCTTTGACGCTGATGGCGACTTCGAGGGGGTCGACGTTGGCAGCGATTCTGGCGCCGAAGTAGAGGCCTCCCGGTTCGGGCAGGAGCGTGATGAGGTCTACCCTGCCATCGACGAGGATGCCGACCTTGATCTCGCGGTCGATCGCCGCAACGGCCTTCAGCTCTGGGTCGAGCACGTAGGCGCGAAGGTCGCCGTTGACGCCGGCCACGAGCTCGATCACGTCACCTCCAACGACCTGCAATCGACCGCCATGCGGGCCGATCCTGCCTTCAGGTAGCTTCACGTTCGCGGCGACGCGCGCGCCGGCGACGAGATCCGCCGTTCCCCCGGCGGGAAGAAACAACGTCCCACTCCAGGGCTTGCCTTCGATCGTCAGATCGTATTTGGCCGGCGTGAGCGCGCCGTTCAGTTTGAGGCCTTTACCTTCGAGCACGCCCGTTTTTGCATCTTGGGTGAGCTCGATCGCCGCGTCGGTGTTGGCCGTCATCTTGCCGCTTGCATTGGCCATGATCGGCTTGTCGTCACGCGACTTGACCTGTGCCTTCACGCTTCCGTCGGCACGAATGATCCATGCGATCGTCCCATCATCGAGCCGCTCCACGAACGCCGTGCTGAAATCTTCGGAGGCAGAGCTCTTACATCCGGTGACCACCATCACTGCCATTGCGCAGAGCAGTGAACAAAACGAAATGACCTTCCTATGCATCTTTCCCCTTCCTTCCAAGCACCTGTTAGCCTCGTCCGTTGGACGAAAACTCTGGCGCGCGGTTTGGGTTATCCGCTTTTCGGCTTCCCAAACTAATCCATTGTGAGCCGGCTGGCTTGCTCCTTCGACCCTTGCTTTTTTCGTGCCTTTTCGTAGCTCGGCTCGTCTCGCAGTGAATCCGCGCACTTCACGAGCGCGGCACGCGAGCTGCATATTGGTCATTTTTCGCCGCGATCTGCGGCGGAAATCTATGCCTCCTCGTAGTGAGATGTCGGCTCCGCGCGCTGATTCATTTCGCACAGCGATACGTTGACCGACGGTTACAGCGCGGCTTCGATAATTTCGTGGAGCTCGCGCGAGGTGAGCGCAATGGGATTGCCTTGCATGCTGCTCGCGACGGCAGCTTTGTCGCAAATCGCGGCAAAGTCGGCTCTTACGACGCCGAACGCGCGAAGCGGCTGCAGCGAGATGGTGCGAGCGAGGTCATCGATAAACGCGATTCCATCTTCCGGCTCCGCGTCATGTCGGCCGGTCAGAAGGTGGGCAATTCGCTGGAAGCGAGCGAGCACTTCGGATTCCGGCGCGCGCTCTCGAATGGCTCGCAAGTTGACGCGCATCACGTGAGGGAGCAGCGCGGCGCAGATGGCGCCGTGCGGACCGCGGTACATTCCACCGAGAGGTCCGGCAAAGCCGTGCACCGCACCGAGCTTGGCGTTGGCGAGCACCATCCCGCCGATGAGACTCACCAGGCAGAGGTCCTCGCGAGCTGCGACATCGCTGCCGATTTCGTAGGCGCGGCGAAGCGCGCGCGCCGATCGTCCTATCGCGTCGACGCAGAGCGCGTCCGTCAACGGGTTGGCGCGATTGCAAATATAGGGTTCGATGACTTGCGATAGTGCATCGAACCCGGTGCTCGCAGTGACAGCTGGAGGCACCGACAACGTGAGCTCCGGATCGATGAGCGCGACCCGAGGCAGCATGAGATGGCTGCGCAGGCTGACCTTCACCCCGCGATCGGGGACGTCGAGCACGGCGTTGCGGGTCACCTCGGAGCCCGTGCCAGCCGTGGTGGGCACCGCGATGCACGGTGCCGCGCTCCGCTCGAGCTTTCGCCCCTTGCCCACGACTTCGAGGTAATCGAGCGGCTCTCCGGGATTCGTGAGCAAAGCCGCGACCGCCTTGCCGAGGTCGAGCGCGCTGCCGCCTCCGATAGCGACGACGAGATCGCAATGCGCATTGCGGGCTTGTTCGACACCGCGCCGGGCGTCTTCGGTCGTCGGTTCGGCGGCGACGTGGAGCGAGGTCGATGCGACGCCGTCCTGCTCGAGCGCCCGCTTGGCGCGTTCGCTCCGTTCGGCCGAGCGCCCGCTGACGATCAACGCGTGCAGCCCGAATTCCTTGGCCATGGCGCCCAATTGAGCGAACACCCCCCGCCCGAACACGATCCGCGAAGCGGTCGCAAATTCGAACGGCGTCACCATCCGCTCTCGTCCGGAAAGAGGGCACTGTATTTGATGCCCTGACGTGGCTCGGCCATCATGCTCTCGACCGCGTCACGCCAGCGCTTGTAGTGCGCCGTCTCCTTGTGACGCAGAGGGGCTTCGCTCGTGCGATACGCTTCGACGAGCAGGAAGCGTTCCGGGTGCTCGTTGTCCTGGAGCACGTCGAACCGTGCAATGCCAGCTTCGTCCAGGCTATGCCGGGCATTATCGAGAGTCGCAGCCTTGAAATCGTCGATCGACTCCGCCTTGACCGTAACGTGAACGCAAACGACCAGCATGTTCGTCCCTCCTCGCGACGTTTTGCCACGTGTTGGGACGGCGGGGGAAGGCATAAAGGGCTAAGGGGCAAGGGAAGATGCTGACATCAGCCTTGCGAAAGTCGCCACCGGACCGTGCAACCGACGCTGTACGTTGCCGAATCGGTGCTCCCTTGGCCCGCTGGAGCTCGTGATCGTAGACGTGGACTACGGCGCGGCTACCTGTCGTTGGCGACCCCGCGGTGACCGGCGACGTACTGCGC